>JAFLKA010000478.1 GCA_022712735.1 Marinosulfonomonas sp.
AAATATCGACTTGGGATTAGACGCAGGCGCCAAACTCTTCCGGCTTCAGCTTCAGCGGTTGATTGACAAAGAGCAGGAGAAAACCACGCCCTGACCCACCCCTGCGAAGCTCGTTCTTTGGCCTCAGCAAGAATGTAAACCTAATCAGGCTCAAGAAAACTTTGCGGCAGAACCCTCAGGACTAATGTGCAGTGCCATACAGTTGCGTTGTTCTGGTCAATGAAAACTCAACAAGCTTCCGGTCATTTATAGAATTAAAGGCCCCTGCCCCATTTCTGTTTAGGCGGATGTCTGTTCACGGTATAGCCAAGTTGTTAGCAGCAGGCTGCAATTGGCTACCAAGTGCGCTTAAGCGGGCATCCGACGGCACATGGAACAGCTACTGGTGGCCAGGACCCTTCTACGCGACGGCGGCTTGGCTGCGCTTGTTGGAGGCCGCACCTTGGGTGTGCCGTGCAGACTCGTCGCAAGGCACAGATCTACCGATCCACACAGCAATGGATCTGGCTTTTGCGGTCGAGATCGCTGCGCGATGGAATTTGGATGCACGGGATGGGTTGTGCCAAGCTTTGCTTGAGCATCAAGGAAAGTCCGGTCTCTGGGCGCCCAGCCGTTGCCTGCGAGTGACAGACGAAAGCTGTCTTTCAGAACAAGGAGGCTGGGGGGAAGTTTTTGCCGACCAGAATGGGTTGATGACAACGGCGACGGCACTGCGATCTCTATCTGCATTTTGCAAATTCGCACCACACTGACCTGCCATCCAGCCTGAACCAGAGCCTTTTTGGATGAGACGCCGCCTGATGGCGCAAACCAACCAGTAAAGCCTTGAAACATTCAGGCCAAGGTTCTCAGTTCACCAGATTGGAATGGGCAAACGAAAGACACTCGAAAACCGGCGCTTGCAACACCGCAAAATCGCCGCATAATGCATTCAACCAGATGAACCAAATACTCTCTTTGTTCAGGCTACCTTTGGACCCAAAAAACGCTGCCGGCGGACACGCTAACCATCGGCAGATTTATACATGAGGATGCAACCTTGATTGAACAGACCCAGACTGACGTAATCGACTTTATGGCCGTTGCCAAAGAATTGCTTCCGGAAGGCGCAACTTACAGTTCCTGTGTTGGTTGCGGGCTTTGTGCATCTGGTTGCCCTGCTTCGGGTCTTTTCGGCATGGACCCGCGCCGTTTTATCAACATGGCCGTGCAGGGTTTGAACGAGGAATTATCGACAACGCCCTGGGTTTGGGCCTGCACGCAGTGCAAACGCTGCGCTTATGTATGTCCCATGGGGATTGACGTTTCGTTGCTGGTCGCTGTGGCGCGCGGTGGCTGGCCGAAAGAGGATAAGCCAAAGGGGATTGTGCGCTCTTGCGAGGCTCAGATGCTTGACGAAAGCACAAGTGCGATGGGCCTTCGGTCAGAAGATTTCGTTGAAATCGTCGAAGAAACGGTTGCTGAATTGCGTGAAAGCGATGCGCGGTTCGCCCGCATAAAAGCGCCCATTGATAAGGTAGGTGCCAAGTTTGTGGTCAATCAAAACTCCAGAGAACCGGCAGTGGAGCCCGAAGAAATGGCCCCGATGTGGAAGATATTTGATTATGTTGGCGCGGACTGGACCTATGCCTCGAAAGGCTGGGCCGCCGAGAATTTCTGCATGTTCACCGGCGATGACGAATCGTGGAAGGACATGGTGAAAACCCGTGTCGACGCAATTAACGATCTGGATTGCGAGGTCTGGATCAATACCGAATGCGGCCATTCGTTTTACACCCTGTGGAAGGGGGTGGAGCGTTTTGGGCTTGAGGCGAATTTTGAAGCAGCCAGTCTGGTCAGTTACTATGCCCAGTGGATCAGGGAAGGCAAGCTGCCGGTCAACGCGGACTGGAACGTGAATAATCTGAAATTCACCGTTCAGGACCCTTGCCAGCTGGTTCGCAAATCCATTGGTGATCCGGTCGCTGATGACCTGCGCTTTGTCATGAAAGCGCTGGTTGGCGAAGACAATTTCATCGACATGCAGCCCAGCCGAAGCGCCAATTACTGTTGTGGTGGCGGTGGCGGGTTCTTGCAGGCAGGCATGGCGGCAGAGCGGCGGGCCTATGGCAAGCGTAAATTTGACCAGATACTCGCCACAGATGCCGACTATGTCCTGACCCCCTGCCATAACTGCCATTCTCAGATCGACGATATTGGCAGCCATTTCGGCGGGGCCTATAATGTGGCCCATATCTGGACCCTGATTTGCCTGTCGCTTGGTATTCTGGGGGCGGATGAACGCAAATACCTTGACCCCGAACTGGCCAAAATCAACCTGCCGGACGCGCCATGAGAAATTCTGGCGCGCGTATCTTTGAAACCGAGGTTCTGGTCATCGGTGGCGGGGTTACCGGAGCGGGGATCATGCGTGATCTTGCCTTGCGGGGCGTTAACTGTCTTTTGATCGACCGAAGCGATCTGAACGCCGGGGCGTCGGGCGGCAATCACGGCCTGTTGCACAGTGGCGGAAGATACGCGGCAGCAGACGCGCAAACCGCCGCCGAATGCCGACGCGAAAGCGAATTGCTAAAGCGGCTTGCGCCGGAATGCATTGATGATTGCGGCGGCATGTTTGTGGCGGTTGAGGGCGATGACGAGGAATTCGCACAGCGTTTCCCCGACCACTGCAAGACCGCAGGCATCCCCTGTGAGCCACTGACACCTGCCGAGGCGCGGCAACGTGAACCCGCCCTGCCCGATACCGTCATCACCGCCTTTGCCGTCCCGGATGCCACCATTGATCCTTTCAGACTTACCTTGGAAAATGTCTCGCAGGCCCAGAGCCTGAATGGCAGTAATTTTCTACCGCATATCAGTGTCGAAGCTTTCGACATATCGGACGGGATCATCAAGACTATTCAATGTCGTGATTTGCGCAGTGGCGATCCGGTGCAGATACGGGCACAGCAAGTGGTCAATGCAAGTGGGGCCTGGGCCTTGAAAATTGCACGGCTTGCAGGCTGCTCGGACGTGAATCTGGTTTATTCCAAAGGCACACTGCTGATCAGCAACAGTCGCATCAGCAATGGCGTGATCAATCGCCTTCGGTTGCCGGGTGATGGCGATATTCTGGTTCCGGGCGGAACCGTGTCGCTGCTTGGCACCTCTTCGGTGACAGTTTCAGATCCGGACGATTTCCGGCCAACCGTGGGGGAAGTTGACCGTATCATCCAGGAGGGGGCCCAAATGCTGCCGGTTTTGAATGATACCCGGTTCATCCGCGCCTTTTCCGGCGTGCGCCCGCTTCTGATGGCCTCGGGGGCGGCAGATGACGGGCGCAAGGCAAGCCGTGGTTTCGTGCTTTTTGATCACGAGGATCAAGGGCTTGCGAACTTTGCAACAATTGCAGGCGGAAAGCTGACCACCTTCAGGTTGATGGCGGAAAAGACCGTGGATCTGGTTGCCCGCCGCCTGGGCAACACCGCGCCCTGTAAAACGTTGAGCGAACCGCTACCGTCCGGCGACGCCATTCGCTGGACCGAACCGGGTCTGGCTGCGCGTGACTGGTTTCAGCGTGCTGACCCGACCGACCTAATTCTATGTGAGTGCGAGATGGTGGCGCGCTCGACCGTGGACAAGATCGTGAAATCCGCACCCGGCGCCGAGGACCACATGAGCCTGAAAGCCATCGCCAGACGCAGCCGGATCGGGAAAGGTGCCTGTCAGGGAGCGTTCTGCGCGATGCGTGTTACCTCGCACCTCTACGATACCGGCGTCTATGACAGCCGCGACGGCCTTGAACTGATGCGCGATTTTATCAATGAGCGCTTTCGCGGTGTCAGGCCGGTTTCGTGGGGCGAACAGCTTCCGCAGATGGAACTGGCCGAAATTTTGCATTGCGGGCTGGCTGGTCTGGATTTGCCGGACCGGGATGAAACGGATAGCTCATCATGAAACGCCAGACCCGCCGCATAACAACACAACTGGCCGTGATCGGTACCGGGCTTGCCGGCTTCGCGGCAAGCATTTTCGCGCTCAAGCGCGGGCTTGATGTGGCCCAGTTTGGCCATACCGGCGCGATTGCCTACACCACCGGCTACCTCGACCTGCTCGGGGTGCACGACCAACAGGTTTTGGATGATCCGTGGGCTGGTCTGGATATTCTTCGACGGGAGCAGCCGCAGCATCCGCTGGGTTTTTTGTCTAATCCGGATATCAGGACGGCGTTCGATCATTTCACCACAAGCCTGAGTGAAATGGGCATCGGATATTCCAGCCCCGGCAATCGTAACCTGTCTGCATTGTTGCCCTACGGCGTAACAAAACCCACCCTGTCCATACCAAACACCATGGTCCCGGGGATCGAGGCGCGGCAATCAGGTGCTAAAACCCTGATCGTGGATTTTGAAGGATTACAGGGCTTCAGCGCCAGGGAATTTCAGGTCAATTTTGGTGCCAGTTGGCCAGGGCTTGAGACGGCGCGTTTGTCATTCCCGGATATGGAAGACCGGCAAATATTTCCGGAAGTTATGGCCAGATCGCTGGAAACACGGGAGACACAGGAAAAACTGGCCAGCCTGCTGCACCCGGTTCTGAATGGTGCAGAGTATGTTGGCCTGCCGGCAATTTTGGGGATGCATGCCCCCGACGCAACGCTTGCAAAAATGGAGCGCCTGATTGGTGCGAAACTGTTTGAAATCCCGACCATTCCTCCTGCGATACCGGGCATCCGTCTGCGTGAGATGTTTGAACGCGAGTTGCCTGCGCTTGGCCTGAAGCTTGAGCCTCAGCTTAAGGTGTCCAATGTCGCGTTCCACGAATCCGGCGCGACGCTATTTCTTCGCGGCGCGATGGAGGATCTGGAGGTTGAAGCGCAGGCACTTATTCTTGCCACCGGACGCTTTCTTTCCGGTGGCCTTGGTTCTGATCGCAACCAACTGGTCGAAACATTGTTGGGGCTACCGATAAGCCAGCCGGAAAAACGCGAAAACTGGTATAGGCAGGATTACCTCGACCCGCGCGGTCATCCGATAAACCGGGCAGGTGTCGAGATCGATAAATTGTTCCGCCCAATTGGGCCCGGCTCAAAGCCATTCGATGAAAGGCTTTTCGCGTCTGGTGCCATTTTGGCGCATCAAGACTGGGCGCGCCAGCGCTGCGGTGCGGGAATAGCAATCGCCTCGGCCTACGGTGCCGTTATGGCCGCATCGGATCAAATTCTTTCCACCAAAGGCGCTGAATTCAGATAAGGCAAATTTGTCTGACTATCTGATGCCAGACACACAGTGCCGTTAGGGCTATTTATACCCTGTTAGAACGTTAGAGTATGCCTCCGGCTCCAAATTTCCGAACCACCAAGCGCAGGTGTCGAACATTAACCTAACATGAACAGACAGTTCCACCTGCGTTAACATTCGTTGTGTCATTAATAACGAAGCAGAGCGCACGTGGGGGTTGTGTGGTTCTTATTTCATAAACCCCAAGCGCCATAACAAAAGAATAAGAGCAGTGAACGATGACAGTGAAAAAGCGCATAATGGATAGATTCTTAGCTGCGGCTAAAGACACGAGTGGTACAGCAACGGTTGAAGCCGTGCTGTGGTTACCGATATTTTTTTGGCCTTTTTGTCTTGATCACGGATGTTTCGTTCATCTTTTATGGCCAATCACAAATTCACCGGATTGTGCAGGATGCGAATCGTAATCTGTCGATTGGGCGGCTGGAAACAGAAGCCGAAACCGAAGAGTTCATTACTGTTGCCCTCGCGAACCTCGCCCCCAATTCAGTCGTTACGTCAACGATCGTGGCCGGGACCGTTACCTCGACCGTCGTTGCTCCGACATCAGATTTGATGGCCGTTGGCATCGTATCGCTAATGGATATCGACCTGCACATCACATCCAGTCACTTAGTGGAGTACTGATCATGAAAATCCTATTTGTTTCACAAACCCGCACCAACATTCGCGCCTTCGGCAAATCCGAGAGCGGCGCGCTTGCGCTGGATGTGTCGAGCTTGATGGCGGCGCGGACGCAGTTGCACCTTATCCGCTACTTCCTTCCGCCAGGCCAGAACTGACGCCCACGCAAGTTGGGACAACATCGAAACAGCAAAAGGAATCGGATACATCTCTACTCTGGCATTCGGCCTCGACATCACCAGCGAGAACCCACTGGCCTCAACCCAACGCAATTTCAACCAATAACAAACCTTAGCTGTCTATTGCGGTAAATTTAAAAAATACCGCGTTGAACGACCGCCCTGATCACTCTGGATCAGCGCACCCACCGCAACCATTTCGTTTAAGTCACGTGTTGTTGTTGCGGGAGATGTCTTGGCAATCTTTCCGTATGTTTTTGCACTTAGCCCCAAAGCGACCCGCTTGGCCCCTTCCTGAAACAAGCGCCTTAGAGCAGCCTCTTGTCGCGGGTGCAGCCTCATAGGGATCAGAAAAAACTGGTTGCGCTGGATCAAGAACCTGGCTTCATCCAATCCCCGATCAGCCACTTTTACCATAGTTTCTAGAAACCATTTGATGAAGGGCGTGGCGTTGATACTTCTGTCCCTCACCTCCCTGCCCGCCTGTAATGCGGTGTAATAGGCTTTTTTATCGGCCTCGACCTGGTGCGACAGCCTAAACGGCAAAGCCCCAGAGCGTGCGAATATATGTTCAATGATCGTGCGCCCGATCCGACCGTTGCCATCAGAGAACGGGTAAATGGATTCAAACCATAAATGCATCAGAGCGTCGACTGACCCCTGCCCTATTGCGCGCTGAAAGGGACGCAACCACCGAAGCCTCAATTTCATGCGTGTCCAGCTTCACACCTTCGATTGAAAAGGAATGCAAGGCTTCCTGGGTTATTTCCATCAGGATGATTCTTTCGCGCTCTTTAGGCGATAGACCGGCGTACCGCCCTTTAATACGCCCCATAAGCTCGGCAAAATGATCCACCCGTTCGCGCAGACCCACCAATGCCAGCGGTTTGGCGGGGTCCATCGGATTCCCTGCAATCTCGGTCACCAGCTCGACATTTTCATAGGCGGTCAGGTTGGGCATCAGATTGTAGAACTGAAACACAAAGCCAACGTGATCACGCCGACAACGGGTCAGTTGTGTGCCACTCATTCCGGTCAGGTTTTGATCCTGGAAAAAGGCGACCCCGTCGGTGCTGCGATCCAGCCCGCCAAGGATGTTCGAAAACGTGGATTTTCCGCTGCTCGACGGCCCCAGCAGCACTACGATTTCCCCTTGCGGGATTTCCGGATCAACGCCGCGCAGGGCGTGAACGGCAGAGCGTCCTTTGCCGTAAACCTTGGTCAAGCCACGTGTGCTGTAGATTTTGCCATTCAACGGGTCCACCTCTCACCGCACTGACCGTCCCCCCGGGTGCGCGCATCCGGATACTATTTCTTATCGCGCAGGATAGCGATCTTCAGTGTGGCCGCAATTATAGCCAAAGAAATGCTTGGCGCTTTGCCAACCCCGATAATCTCGTCATTATCGAGCACTCCGGTTTCTCGCAACGTGCAGGTCCAGCGCCCATCTGTCTCGTTGGCAAGTCCCGTCAGAGAAATTGACCAGTTTGGCAGCACAGTATCCACCAACCGGAGCACTTCGTCTGTTGCTTCCAGCGGGCTTGGTTGATGGGCCGCCCAGACCGCTTTTCCGGGAAAGGCTGCGTTCATCCCGTCCAAAACCGCCTCTTCCAGCTCTGGATCAAGCCGCTCGGCGTTTTCGATTTTCTCCATCAAACCCTTGAGTAGATCATGTTCCATCTTTTTACCTCGTTCTTGACTGGTTGATAATGCCTTTAAGTATACCCGAGCCCTGCCCCATACCGATGATCAAATGATAGCATTATAATGATTGGACATATCAGCCATCCTGTCCTTGACTGAGATCATTGCGCCCTACTCGCCTGTCGGTCAAACTTGGACCAAGACGATTTTAATCCGTTACCATGAGGGGGTGCCCGCAATGAGTAAAGATAATCGCAATATCATCTGGTTTGAGAATCTGTCCCGCGGAGATGTGGGACTGGTCGGGGGCAAGAACTCCTCGCTTGGCGAGATGGTCAGTCGGCTGTCCAAGGCAGGGATCAAGGTTCCGCCCGGCTATGCCACCACCGCTGATGCTTATCGTGCCTATATGGATGCGAACCAGTTGAACGGGGTGATTGCAGATACGCTGGCGCGTGAGGTGGCGGGTAAAATCACCCTGCAACAGGCGGGCCGCACCATTCGTGCCGCGATTATTGCAGGCGATTGGCCCAAGGGTATTAGCGACGATATTCTGGCCGGATACCGCGCGTTGGGTAAGCGTTTTGAAACGTCCGACCTGCCGGTTGCGGTGCGGTCCAGTGCCACCGCCGAAGATTTGCCCGACGCCAGTTTTGCAGGCCAGCAGGAAACCTATCTGAATGTGCGCGGAGATGTGGCGCTGCTGAACACCTGTCGGCAATGTTATGCCTCGCTGTTCACCGACCGCGCCATTACCTATCGAAAACTGAAAGGGTTCGACCAGCAGCAGATTGCGCTGTCTGTTGGCGTTCAGATGATGGTGCGTTCAGACATTGACGGCTCTGGCGTGATGTTTTCCATCGATACCGAAAGCGGATTTGACAAGGTGGTGCTGATCAACGCCGCTTGGGGGCTGGGTGAAAATGTAGTGCAGGGGTCGGTCAATCCTGATGAATATCAGGTTTATAAACCGTTGCTGGACGACCCGTCGCTGGTGCCAATTGTCGAGAAAAAGCTGGGCGAAAAGGAACAGAAAATGATCTACGCGGGGGCGGTCGGCGGCGAGACACTGAATGTCCCGACCTCCAAGGCCGAGCGCGCAAAATTTGTTTTGTCCGATGCTGAAATTATCGAGTTGGCCCGTCAGGCCTGCACAATCGAGCGCCATTACGGCCAACCAATGGACATGGAATGGGCCAAGGACGGGGTCAGCGGCGAAATGTTCATCGTTCAGGCCCGCCCCGAAACGGTGCAATCCCGCGTGGCAGAGGACACGCAGAAAACCTATACGGTGCGCCACGCTGGCGAGAAGCTGTTGACCGGTCTCAGTGTCGGCTCGGCGGCCGTTACGGGGCGGGTTTGCCTGATCGAAAGCGCCAAGGATATCGAGCGGTTTGTCGATGGCTCCATTTTGGTTACCTCGACCACCGACCCCGACTGGGTGCCTGTGATGAAGCGCGCTGCCGCCATCGTCACCGACCACGGGGGCCGCACCTCGCACGCAGCGATTGTCAGCCGCGAGCTGGGCCTGCCCGCCATCGTTGGTACCAGTCAGGCGACCCATATTCTGCATGACCAGCAGGAAATTACCGTGTCTTGCGCCGAAGGCGACGAAGGGTTCATCTATGCCGGCATTGCCGACATCGAGGTGGAAGAAATCCAGTTGGGCGAGGTGCCGGATACCAAAACAGACATCATGCTGAACCTTGCCAATCCCTCGGCCGCATTCCGCTGGTGGCGGCTGCCTGCCGATGGTGTTGGTCTGGCGCGGATGGAATTTGTGATCAACACAACGGTGCGGGTCCATCCAATGGCGCTGGTCAATTTTGATGTGTTGAAAGACGAAGCGGCGCGGGCCGAAATCGAGGTTCTGACGCGTGGCTATGAGGACAAGGGTGACTACTTTGTTGACAAGCTGGCGATGGGCCTATCGCGGATCGCGGCGGTCAGTTATCCAAAACCAGTGATCATCCGGATGAGCGATTTCAAGACCAACGAATACGCCGACCTGCTGGGCGGGCGCCAATTCGAGCCCGCCGAGGAAAACCCGATGATCGGCTTTCGCGGCGCATCGCGCTATTATTCCGACCGCTACCGCGCAGGGTTCGCGCTGGAATGTCGCGCGATCCGGCGCTTGCGCGAGGAAATGGGGTTCAGCAATGTCATCGTGATGATCCCGTTTTGCCGCTCGCCTGCCGAGGCCGACCGCGTGCTGGCTGTGATGGCCGAAAACGGGCTGGAACGGGGCCGGGGCGGGCTTGAGGTTTACGTGATGTGTGAAATTCCGTCGAATGTGATCTTGGCTGCGGATTTTGCCGAACGCTTCGACGGCTTCTCGATCGGATCGAACGATCTGACCCAGTTGACGCTGGGGATTGACCGTGATTCCGAGGATCTGGCGGAACTGTTTCAGGAAAGTGATCCAGCTGTTTTGTGGATGATTAAAGAGGTGATTGAGCGAGCGCACAAGGCGGGGGCGAAGGTTGGATTGTGTGGCCAAGCCCCCAGCAATAACCCCGAATTTGCCCGCAAACTGGTTGAATACGGGATCGACTCCATCTCGGTCACGCCGGACAGTTTTCTGGCAGTGAAGAGGCATGTAGCGGATGCCGAGGGATAAAGTTTAGGCCTCCACCCGTGCGGTTCTCCAGAATTTAATTGCTTCAGGCACGATCAGCAATGGCAGCGTTAGCGCTGCGATCAGCAGGCCCCAATGTTCCCACCCCAGCGCCGTTGTTGCAACAGGGTTTGTAACGGCGGCCAGTAGCTAACCCCAACCATCCAAACCCGTATCATTGCTGCACCCCCTGCAAAACGCCGCCAGACTAGCAATGGTACGGCTTGTAATTATTGGCTGTCCAGCAGCTGTTTTCAGCGCCGCGCCTTGGCCTTCAAATATTGCCCATAGACAGGCATTGGGCTTCCGTGGCTGACCAAAGGTTCACGCCCGTCATGCGTTTCACCACTCTGATCATTGGGAAAACTCCATCATTGTCTACGGTAAGGCGGGTTAGATCTTTCGGTTTTATGATCATTGCATCGGCCAGCAGACCTTTGCCGTCAACAGCTGAACCATGGCAGTCCGAACAGTGATCCTGATACAGGATTTCACCCTCATCCGCGTCCTGTGC
The DNA here is from genome assembly GCA_022712735.1 of Marinosulfonomonas sp. The sequence goes on from JAFLKA010000478.1 coordinate 10,858, forward strand.
CAGACTTGGAGCGGCGAATCCAAACCCGACAATCAAAGCCAAATTCATGATGGATTTCGAGATCATTAGTATCTCCAATCCAGTTTCTGTTACAGTGTTCCGATCCACTATTGTGTTCCAACATTGTCTCGAATTGCTTTAGTGGCACCACCCTAACATAGACCATATTTCATAATTTCGCTCCCCCTATCTTAAACGACTAAAGTCGCCTCTGCCCATATTCAACATGTGGGGTATCGAGTTGAATATACAATATCCACGAGTTCTTCTGGTACCCAAACCCTATTAGCATCGGGGTTACTCCTCTCGCCGATACGTCCCCTATCACGCGCAATAACGGGCCCAAACTTTGCAACCCATCGGCGGATCGTTTCGTAGGATACGTCTATCCCGCGCTCCTGAAGCAATTCCTCCACTTCACGAAGGCTCATATTGAACCGGCAATACAACCAGACCGCATGGGCGATGATTTCAGGTGGAAAACGGTGGCGCTTGTAACTGATTGATGGCGTGCTCATCCAAAATCCATATTGGGAAAAGTCAGCCAGAGCCAATAAACACGGTTAACGTGATAACACCCTGGAAAATGCGCCTTAAAGTAATATTAGGGGTTTTGCCTGGAGCGAAAATCGCATAATCGTTCAGACTCGAACCATTATGCCAATCAGTTATGAAACATTGCTGTCAATTTTGCTTCAGAGCCTTACCGAGTGAGCTTCCATGCGGTAGCTGTGATCAACTGCGAACACTATCTTTTGGCTGCACGCCATGCCTAACAAAAACCAGATTAAGGCGGAAGATATTCGCTTTCGGGTCTTGCGGCTGCTTCAGGAAAAACCAACCAGTAGCCAGCGTGACATCGCAAAAGCCCTTGGCATCAGTCTGGGTGGTGTCAATTATTGCCTGAACGCACTGGTCGAAAAAGGCCACGTCAAGATGCGCAATTTTCAGAAGGCGAACGACAAGCGGAAATATATGTATCTTCTGACTCCTAAGGGAATTGCCCAGAAGACGGCGCTGACGGGCCGTTTTCTGGCACGCAAAATGCTGGAATATGAGGCGCTGCAAGCAGAGATTGAGGCAATACAGGAAGAACTAGAATTGGGACTGGAAGGAAATGCGGCAAGCTGATTCCCGCTCCTCCTGTTGCAAAATGCAGTAGGTTTGCGAGTTTGTGTTATCGGGGATTTGAGTCGGGGATGCATCAATTGGAGTGCAGCCCAGCCTTTACGCTCGGCTTCGATATTATTTTCAGGGACCTGTTCGTGGAAATCATCATGGTTGGAAACGGATATGCCTACCCGAAGTAATTTCGCATGACCATCGAAGAGCTCGAGTACGTTTTCGTCCACAGCTATTCTAGCGATGCGTGGAATTGGCGTGAGGTCATGCTCGGGGTCGACGGGCAAGAAGGCCGAGTCACACGGGCGGTGCGGCTTGCAAACGAACTTGGCCTCCCGATTGTTGCCAATGACCGGTTCGACAAGCGCAATGGCAAGCTTTACAGGGAGTTAGGAATAGAGAACCTGAAAACAGCACGGAATACCAATGACGAAGTGGTTTCTGCACTTGAGAAAAGCAAGAATGGCACAGTTCTCTTCGTCAGTTCACCTGATCACCTGCCGAGAATTGTACGCGATGCGTTGTCTGCCGGCGGAAACCGGTGCCTTTTTGCGGCCTCTGACGTGCCGTTCTCCGAGGCCGGGGCCAAAGGTATCTCTGTCGCCGAGCCTGAGCATAAATAGCTTACCTAAACTACCGCCTCAACGGATGACCGTCAGGCAAAAATAAGAAATGATGAATGATGAATGATATGAGTAAAAAATGCGGTGGCATTGAAAGCGTCCTGATCACCGGGGGGACTGGTTCTTTCGGTAAAACCATGCTGCGCGACCTGCTCGACCGGGGAGTCGGTGATATCCGAATCCTCAGTCGGGACGAGGAAAAACAGGACACGCTTCGCAACAATCTGCGCGACGACCGCGTGCGCTATTATATCGGCGACGTGCGTGACCGCGATTCCGTGGATCGCGTAACGCGCGGGGTCCAGTGCGTGTTCCATGCCGCCGCGCTCAAGCAGGTGCCAAGCTGCGAGTTTTTCCCCCACGAGGCGGTGCGCACCAACATCATCGGGTCAGAGAACGTAATCCGGTCGTGTATCGCTGCCGGGGTTAGAAGCCTTGTCTGCCTATCCACCGACAAGGCAGTTTTCCCGGTCAATGCCATGGGCATGTCGAAGGCGCTGATGGAAAAGACAGCGCAAGCCGCAGCGCGCGAGCTTGGACCGAGTGCTGCGACCACGATTTCCTGCGTTCGCTATGGCAACGTGATGTATTCGCGTGGCTCAGCCATCCCGCTGTTTATCCGCCAGATCAAATCCGGCAAGCCGATCACCGTGACCGAGCCCACGATGAGCCGCTTCCTCATGCCGCTGCGCGACAGCGTGGCGCTGGTGAACCATGCTTTCTCTCACGCCAACCAGGGCGATCTGTTCATCAAGAAAGCCCCAGCATCGACAATCGAAGATCTGGTGACCGCACTTAAGGAGCTTTTCGAGGTACAAGAGCACCCGGTCGAGATCATTGGCTGGCGCCACGCCGAGAAGCTATATGAAACCCTTGCAAGCGCGCAGGAGCTGACAAATTGCAATGACATGGGAGAATACTTCCGCATTATCCTTGATCAACGCGGCCTGAACTACAAACCGTTTTTCAGCGAAGGCGAGCCCGAAACGGTCGAGCATGAAGACTACCATTCGCACAACACCAGGCGGCTGAACGTGGAGGGCGTCAAGACACTCTTGCTCAGCCTGCCTGAAATCCAGTCTGAACTTGCAGCCCTACAAGATGTGCGATGAACCGGATTGTTATCACCGGGACGCGGGGGCTGATCGGCTGGCACGCCCATGCCCGCCTGCACGCTGCCAACTGCGCCGCCCAGTTCCGCGGCAATTGCGCACCCTATGACATCGTCGCGCTGAGTCATGCCGATTTCGAAAAAGACGCGGCACTGAGTGATGCTGTTTCCGGGGCGGATGCCGTTCTTCACTTTGCAGGCGTGAACCGGGCGCCGGACGAAGACCGCGAAGCCGCGAACCCGATGATTGCCCGGCGCCTTGTTGAAGCCTGCAAGACGGCGGGGGTGAAGCCGCACATCGTCTATGCCAACTCGACCCACGCCGCCGCTGACACGCCCTATGGCCGGTCCAAGCGGGTTGCCGGCGAGGTACTGGAAGCCTATGGCGGGCGGTATACCAACCTTATCCTGCCCCATATCTTTGGCGAGGGCGCGCGGCCCTTCTACAACAACGTAACCGCCACGCTTGTCCATCAGCTGATCGCTGGGGAAGACGTCACCGTGAACCCAGACGGACGGGTGCAGCTTCTCCATGCAGGCACAGCAGCGAAGGCGGCGATTGATGCTGTCACCGAAGCTAAAACCGGCACGCTTGCACCCGAACCTAGGCTGATCAGCGTTCCTAACCTTCTGGACAAGCTTAAAGGGTTCCACGCGGCCTACCTTGCCAATATTTTCCCTGACCTGTCCGACCCATTCGACCTGGCCCTTTTCAACAGCTACCGCGCCGCGACCTATCCAGACGGCTGGCCGAGGCCCTTGAAGCTCAACACCGACGCGCGCGGCACCCTCTTCGAAGCGGTCAAGGGCGGTGGCGGCGGGCAGACTTTCCTGTCGGCCACAAAGCCAGGAAGCACCCGCGGCGACCACTTCCACCTCGACAAAGTCGAGCGTTTTCTTGTGGTGCAGGGACGAGCGGCAATCCGCATCCGCAAAGTTCTGACTGATGAGGTCTGGGAATACCGCGTCTCGGGTGACGCGCCCGCACCGGTCGACATGCCGACCCTGCACACCCATTCGATTGAGAATGTTGGCGCGGGCGAGCTGCTGACACTTTTCTGGACCCATGATCTATTCGACCCCGCCAACCCCGACACATTCGCTGACAAGGTACTGCCATGAACAAGCTGAAAGTCATGACCATTCTGGGCACCCGACCCGAGATCATCCGCCTGAGCCGGGTGATGGACCGGCTTGACCGCTACACCGATCACGTGATCGTTCACACTGGGCAGAACTGGGATTATGAGCTTAACGAGGTGTTCTTTGAAGACCTCGGCGTGCGCAAGCCAGACTATTTTCTAGGCGTCGGTGGCGGCTCACTGGGTGAAACGCTGGGCGGTATCCTTACTGAGACCGAAAAGGTGCTGGAGCTGGAAAAACCCGAAGCGGTGGTGATCCTGGGTGATACCAATTCAGCGATCTCCGCAATCATGGTCCGGCGCATGAAAATCCCAGTCTATCACATGGAGGCCGGCAACCGTTCGTTCGACCGTAATGTGCCCGAAGAGACCAACCGCCGCCTCGTCGATCACATCGCCGACTTCAACCTTGTTTACACCGAACACGCACGCCGTCACCTGCTTTCCGAGGGGTTAGAGCATCGCCGGATCAACCTGACGGGCAGCCCGATGCGCGAAGTTCTGGAACATTACCGTGATCAAATCAAGGCTTCGGACATCCTTGCGCGGCTGGGCCTGAAACGGCGCGAATATTTCATTGTTTCGCTTCATCGCGAGGAAAACGTCGACAGTACAGCGCGACTGACTTCACTGGTCGAGACCCTTAACACGCTAGCGGAAAACTACGGCTACCCGGTGATTGTTTCGACCCACCCGCGCACGCGAAAGCGGCTTGAGGCGCTCAGGCTGACCTTCCATGACAAAGTGCAGTATTCCAAGCCCTTCGGCTTTCATGATTACAACAACCTGCAAATGAACGCCTTTTGTGCCATATCGGACAGCGGTACGATTGCCGAAGAGGCGTCAATCCTTGGCTTCCCCGCAATCACCCCGCGTGACGCCATCGAGCGCCCCGAAGGGATCGACGTGGGCTGCCTGATCATGACCGGTCTGGACCGTGACACGATGCTGGGTGGAATCGAAGCGATCACCCAGGCCTTCAGCGAGCGCGAGGCAGCAGGGCTGCCGCACCCAGTGCCGGTCGATTACTGTGTCCCCAACACATCCGAACGGGTGGTGAACCTCATCCTCGGCACCGCACGGCTGAGCAACCAGTGGGACGGGATACGCACCAGCGACAAGCCGGACATTACTTGAAAAACCTCTTTATGATCAAACCGACGACCATTGCTCTTCATCTGTTGATGTTATCCATTTTTTCGGGTGCCTTTGTGTTGAGTGACACAGCTTCTTTCCTGAACGGGCCGGTTCTGTTTAGCATGGCGGCGTTCGCCGTCTTGGCCGCATCGGGCAGTATCCGAGTGCACAAGACGCTAGGTTTTGCTATTTTGTTCCTGTTCCTGCACTCTGTGATAACCCAAATGTTCGGATTTGGCAATATTCAAGGCGCGCTGAAGGTCTTGGTGACTTTTTCAACGATGACCCTAGCATTTTATTCCGCTATTAGATTCGAAGGGGTTGATCGGACAATCCAAACCTATTTGAAATACGTGACTGTGATTGCAGTCATCGGCCTTGCACAAGCTGTGGCATTTAAGGCTGGCTATAAAATAGGATATGATTTCAGTTCTTATCTTCCGAATTGGCGCTCTGCACCGGGCGGTCCTCTAGGGCTCCGAATTAGCAGCATCCTTTTTGAACCTTCGCAAGTTGCGTTCACCTGTGGCTTGGCGATTAGCCTAAGCGTTTTTCGGGTTCTTGGGCAGCGTAACAACCCGGTTAGTCTGGCTCGTAGCATTTTGATCCTTCTATTTGCGCTGGCCTCTGGGTCCACGGTGACCTACTTTTTAGCATTGCTAACCTTTGCGATTGCGTCGTTGAAGAAAGCTGTGTCCGTTTTAATTGCGATCGTGGTGCTTGGCATCGGTGCCGCCCAGGTAAATGAGGAACGGTTCGATGATGTATTCGTTCGCGTTCAGGGTATGTACGAATTGTATGTTTTGCAAGAAACAGGAATGAATGCGAACGCTTCCACATTTTCCTTGTTTGCCCATACTCAGGTTGCCACGCTAAATTTCAGGGAGACGATGGGCTTTGGATCGGGCATTGGCTCTCACGGTCAACGGTACCAGGCCTTCGAAAACAAGGTGTATGGAACTCACGAGGTCTTCCAGGTAGGTACCGCAGGCAACCTTTTCAATCGTGCTTTGTCCGAACTCGGGATTTTTGGCATAGCATTGCTGTGCTACTTCTTGATCAAGGCCGTGCCATTATTTCTTCCGGGAAAATCCGATGTCCTAGCGACCTCCATTTTTCTCGCATTCTTCGCATTTCTAGCCAGAAACGGAACCTATTCCTACTACGGTTTTGCTATGCTGGTCTCGTTGCTGATCCTTTACGTCCCGCAAAAGAAAGAAGTGCGGCGAAAGCTGGTAGGCACTTTCAGCAGAGACTTGCAGTCAAAACCGAAGTGATTGGATGACATGCAAATACACGAGAATAAGTACCCCAATCCGGAATGCGTTGAAAAGCTGATGAAAGTCGTGTGTTTCCTGTTCGACCCGAATGTCGGCGGGCCAACCATTCGGGCGCGCGCTGTTTCGAAACAGTTACGACTGCACGGATTCCAGGTGGTGTTCGCCCTTCCAACCACACGTGGCACCGCGAAAGGGTTTTTAGCAAAGGAAGGATTCAAGGTCGTTGACCTGGGGATTGAAAAGCCGGTCATGCCACGAAAACTGGGGGCATTCCTGCGCTTTGCAGTAATGTCGCCAGTTAGCCTGTGGAAACTGGTTCATTACCTAAGACGTGAAAAGCCCGACGTAATCCACGTGAACGGCGCCTTTGACCTCATCCCCGCTGTGGCTGGACGCCTAGCTGGAGTCGCGGTGGTCTGGCACCTGAATGACACCGTTTTTGGCACACGGTTATCCAATGCTCTTGGATTCTTAGTGCATAAAGTTGCTGATATCGTCGCAATAAGCTCAGAACGTGTAGCTGTTCACTATAATATTGGCCACGTTGCCCCCATCATCCTGCGGGTCCCTGTAGATATGTCTTATTACCCCGAAACCACCAGGCAAACCTCAGATACCCCGTATTTGGGACTTGTTGGAAATTGGAATCCGTTGAAGGGCCAGGTCCAGTTTATTAGGGTTGTGTCGGCGCTTCGTGGAAAGGGCGTTGATGTTCGGGGGCAGGTTTTTGGAAAACTGCTTGACAGTCAGGTCGCCTATTGGAAGCCAATTCTTGCCAGTATCAAAAGTGAAGGACTCTCTGATGTAATAGAGGTCGCGGGCTTTGTTGAGGATATTCATAATGCTCTTGCTAATATTGATATTCTTTTAGTGACCTCGGTGTCAGAATCTGGACCAATGTCATGTATCGAAGCAATGGCGGCCGGGATTCCCGTGGTTTCATTCGACGTGGGAGACGTTGGTAATATGCTTGACCCAGCGGGAGACGATCAATGTGGTTTTGTTGTCCCGATTGGCGATACCAAGGCAATGACAGCATACTGTGAAAGGTTATTGAATGATGCGGAACTGTATGCGCGCATGACGCAAAACGGCCACCGACGGGCGGCGCGATTATATTCCGTCGCGGCGAGCGCAAAGGCAACTAGTGCCGCTTACGAGCTAGCAATTTCACGGCGCAAGACCGGCTAGGTAGTCCAAAAAAATATAATGATTAAAGAGGATATTTACTACACCGGACGAATACCTCTATCGGATACTTCGTATAAAAAGGAACAGAGAATGAAAGTGCTTATTCTGGGTGGCGACGGTTATCTTGGCTGGTCAACTGCCATGGACTTTGCTGCCGCAGGCCACGAGGTCACAGTTGTTGACAACTACCTGCGCCGGATCATCGCCGAAGAGACCGACAGCGAGGCACTTTTGCCGACGCCGACGCTGACCCAGCGGGCCGCAAAATTCGCCGAGCTGACCGGGCACAGCATCAACGTGCGTATCGGTGATCTGACCGACCCCAACATCATGGTAAGCGCCGTCAAGGAAGCCGCGCCCGACACGATCATCCACTATGCCGAGCAACCCTCGGCGCCGTATTCAATGCGCGGCTTTCCCGAGGCGCGCCGCACTTTTCAGAACAACCTAGACGTAACTTTTAATGTCATTTGGGCAATGCTGGAACATGCCCCCAAGGCACATATGGTCAAGCTGGGGACAATGGGCGAATACGGCACACCGAATATCGACATCGAGGAAGGCTGGATCGACATCGATCACAAAGGCCGCACCGGTCGCTTCCTGTTCCCGCGCGCCGCTGGCTCGCTGTATCACACGACCAAGGTGCTTGATACCGACCTTCTGTGGTTCTATGTGCGCACCTACGGGCTTCGGGTGACCGACCTGATGCAGGGGCCGGTCTACGGCCTGTCCACCGATCAGGCCGACCTTGACCCGGCGCTCAGCCCTAATTTTCACTATGATGATATCTTCGGCACCGTGGTGAACCGTTTTCTGGTTCAGGCGGTGGTAGGCATCCCGCTTACTGTCTACGGCGGCGGCGGCCAGATCCGCGGCTACCTGAACCTGCGCGATACGCTGCAATGCGTTCGCCTGGCTGCGGAGAACCCGGCCGATGAGGGTGAGCTGAAGGTATTCAACCAGCTGACCGAAACCTTCAGCGTGAACCAGCTTGCAGACAAAGTGAAAGCCGCAGGCAATGGGCTGGGCCTGAATGTCGAGATCAAATCGATCCCGAACCCGCGCAAGGAAATGGAAGAGCATTACTATAACCCGGTCCATTCCGGGCTGATCGAGATGGGTCTTGAGCCACACTACATGACCGATGAGGTCCTGACCGGCATGCTTGAGCGTATTATCAAAGAAAAAGACCGGATTGACACAAACCGCATCATGCCAAGGGTAAGCTGGAAATGAAACTGATAGAAAACTTCAAGGGGCGCAGTATCCTGATCACCGGTGCCTGTGGCACTGTCGGGACCGAACTGGTCCGCCAGGTTCTGGCCGCCGGGGCAAGCCGTATTGTCTGTGTCGATAACAATGAAACCGAACTGTTCTTCCTTCAGGAAGCCTACAAAAATGGCGATCAGGTCAGATGTTTTCTGGCCGATGTCCGTGACCGAGAAGCGCTGACCCAACGCATGCAGGGGATCGAGATCGTATTACATGCCGCCGCCCTGAAACATGTGGGCCTGTGCGAAGACAGCCCGGCCCAGGCAATTCGCACAAATATTGAAGGCACCCAGAACGTGATTGACGCCGCCCTTACCAATCAGGTCGAGCGGGTGATCTTCACCTCGTCAGACAAGGCGGTGAACCCAACCAACGTAATGGGCACGTCAAAACTGATGGGCGAACGGTTGATGACGGCGGCCAGCTTGAATAACCACAACAGCAAGACCATCTTCGCCTCGACACGGTTCGGCAACGTGCTGGGGTCGCGCGGATCGGTGGTGCCGCTGTTCAAGCGCCAGATCGAAGTAGGTGGTCCACTGACCCTGACCGACCGTAACATGACGCGCTTCATCATGACGCTGGAGGAAGCGGTGGAATTGGTCCTACGCTCGGCCTTTCTAGCCACAGGCGGCGAGGTTTTCGTAACCAAAATGCCGGTCGCCCGGATCGAGGACATCGCTACCCACATGGTTGAAGTGCTGAGTGGCGAGCGCAAGATCGAGGTCACCGAGATCGGTGCCAAACCCGGCGAGAAAATGTATGAAGAGCTGATGAACGACGAAGAGGTGCGCCGCACCTGGGAGACTGAAAGTTTCTTTGTGGTGCTTCCGGCGCTGGCCGGGAACTACGAAGAATTGTACCCGATTTCCCTCGGACGCCAAAAAGCGGACCGCGCCTACCATTCGTCAGAAGAACCCGCGATGTCATTGGCAGAGCTTGGGGCGTATTTTACTGAGAAGGGGATTCTATAATCTCTTTCTTGGCCATGTCAGCAGCTTACCGGTTGAAGGAATAAATATGCGACTTCTCAGAACTATAAGGACCGCACCTGCGCGCATAGCGGTGGTACAGCGAGAGTTGATGGCTCGTGGATATTCGCATCTGGCTCCAGTTTACTTGGTAAACGAGTACCCAAAATGCGGGGGAACATGGTTGACCTTCATGCTAGCCGAAGCACTGGAACTTCCGGCTTGGAGGGTTGGACGGCCGATATGGGGCAGTAGCGTTTTGCAGGCTCATTGGCTGGTCCCGCGCGGGAAATGCCGTACGGTTGCGCTGTTTCGGGACGGCCGAGACGTGATGGTATCGTACTATCACCACTCTTTCTTTGTGAACGAATTCCAGAATTCTGCTTATGTGGACTACATGCGAGATCGCTTTGCTTTCAATGATTGGGAGGATGTGCGCGCTAACCTGTTACCCTTCATGAAAGTGATGCTCGACACACCAATCAGCCCCCGATTCTCGTGGACCGACTTCGTCAGGGTCTGGGCCGAGCGTCCGGGTGTTGTCTCCTGTCGGTACGAAGATTTGCGCGTAGACCCCGCTGGGGAGATTATACGCATCCTGCAAGAACTAGATGGGCCGGAGATATCGAAAGATAGGGCTCAGGAAATAGCCCGCACCTATACTATGAAAAAGATGAGTGAACGGCGTACGGAGCTGAATCCTGGCGCGACCACAACTCGGCCTGTGCAGCGTAGCTTTTTCCGGTCCGGAAAGATCAGCAACTGGTCTGAGAGCTTCACCGACGAGGCTCTCGAATGGTTCGAGGCACGCGCAGGTAAGGAACTTCAACTCCTCGGATATCCGCTTAAGCAGCCTAGGATGTAGTTTGAGGGTACCATGCCAACATTAATCAGTATTTGTGGCGAAGGGCAGTCTGGGTCGACAATGTTGGATCTAATGCTGGGGAATGGCTATGACACCTTTTCCTGTGGAGAAGTCTATGCTTGGTTCCGGCCATGGAGGACACACCATTTCCGCATAACCTGTAGCTGCGGAAAATTAGCTGCGGAAAATCACCGTATTCTAAATGGGAAAAGATCAAGAATTTACCGAAATACAGATTTCACACCAAAGCGGCACGAAGAACTAACAGGACCTTATGGGTTGATTCTTCGAAAGAATGAACTGATCTGTAGGCATTCATACATGAGTTTTTTCCATTTTGAACTCTGAGCAATATAACAACGGTTACACTTGATCTGGTTTCGTCAAAATCTTCGGGAATTCCTTGTCGTTATTGGCGGTCGCATCAGTCTTGGCTTACTTTCCTTAGTCTTTATATTTTCCGTTCTGAGATATCTTGACCAAAAACAATTCGGCACATACTCGTTCCTGTTTTCGACGGCATCCTGGCTAAGCATCCTACTGTTCAGCGCCGCAAACGAACCGATGACACGCATGGTTGTCAACATCGAGGTTGGCGGGAAGATACATTCGATCACCGCCGGCATGGCAGCGCGATCATTTGCCATTTCATTGATCGGTACGTCGGGTATGGCATTTGTCGTCATGGCCACAAACCCAAACTTTTCCAATGAGGCCAACACAATAGGCTTGGCTATCATAGTCGGCATTCTGGCCTCCGCCATCGGCGCAACTGGGCTTATTTCCACTTACGCGATTGGGATGCGATACCGAATGATGAATGTTCTCATTCTAAATGGGCAAGTGACCCTGCGTATCGCGGCTGTATTTCTGTTGGTGGCAATCGGCATTTCGTCGCCCACGATGTTTTTTGTCGGCATTTCCGTGTCAGGAGCGATGCTTCTTGCCGTTCTGATTGCCATAGTCGCGAAAAAGAGTAGCGAGGCCACATCTAAAGCCAAGATTGTTCCACACCTTCGCACATCCGGTTTTTTCCAGCAATACCGGCACAATTGGCCCGTTACCGTTGGTTCCAGCCTTTTCATTCATGGTGACAAGGTGATCCTTGCTTTCTTCCTGCCGCTGGAAATGATTGGGCTGCTCGCAATCTATCAACAGATC
>JAFLKA010000116.1 GCA_022712735.1 Marinosulfonomonas sp.
GCTCAGACTCCTGATCCAGCAATGTAGAAAAATCCACGTTGAGCGCCCGTGTGAGATTCCAGAGGCTCGCCACCGTGGGGCTGCTCTCGCCACGCTCAATTTGCGACAACATCGAACGAGATACCCCCGACAGCTTCGCCAAAGCATCCAGACTCAGTCCTTTCGCTGCCCGCTCTTCCTTTAATCGGCTGGCAAGGCGTGTTGTGATCTCGGCCCTATCATTCATCACAAGTCCCTTTCCTGACACTGCCTTCCAGTATAGCGAAACGGTTCAAAAATTCCAATATCACATTGCAATATCCGTAATACTGAAGATATGGAGTCGCGCCAGAATATTCCGATCGCTTCAATCTGGAAAGATGGACAGCCAAACAGCATATTCGATAATTTCAGGTGGGAAGCGATGGCCTTTGAAGCCAGGGAAATTCTTGCGTTTGGTCATCGTGGACGTCTAAAGTCCGGTTGAAGGACCATCAACTTGAGGATGCCCTCTGAAACTATCCCAGCCAAAAATAACCGATTGAAGTTATTTGGATTGCGATGGCTTAAAAACTGCTCCCACTTACAAATTCGCTGATGCAAGACACTTGACAGCAATACCACTCGGGCGCAAATTGAAGGCAGCGGACAGCAATTTTTGCTTTGGCAAGACAGCGTATCGGGAGAGACACGATGGTGTTTTCGTTTACGAATATTTTCCGCAGAATTCTGGGCATTTTCCTTGTTTTTATTATCTCGGCTTCGGCCGTCTACAGTAAGGATCTTGACCGGGTATCTCTTCTTGAGGCCGCAAATGCCGGAGATTCAAAGGCACAACGCATACTTGGCGAAGCGCTTTTGTTTGGTATCGGGGGTATTGATCAGGATAAGGCATCCGGATTGCGCCTTTTGGAACAAAGTGTAACCAGCGGGAATGTTGCGGCCAAAGTCAGTCTCGGGAAAGTCCTTATTGATGGCTATTATTTTCCAGCAGACCCTGGGAAAGGCAGGCAACTTCTTGAAGATGCCGCCGCTTTAGGGAACCCGCAAGCCCAAGTCATACTTGGAGGTGCGCTTCTTTGGGGGCTCGACGGGGATATCGATTTACCACTTGCGCGGTCTCTGCTGGAACAGGCCATTGAAAATGGTGATGTCGAAGCCCTGCGCATACTGGGGGAACAGTTGGTCGGTGGTTGGACGCTGAATCAGGATATCGTGTCGGGTCTGTCGATGCTGGAAGCCGCCGTCAACAAAGACGATGCCAAGGCCAAAGTATCGCTGGGGGCCTTTTTCCTTGAAGGAACGCGGTTGGAACAGGATCGGGCACGTGCCCTGACGCTATTTGAAGAGGCCGCAGCCTCGGGTAATGGCGAGGGACTCGAAATTTACGGACGAGCGACAATGTGGAGTGAAGCTGACCCTGTGGCAGCAGAAAACTATCTGCGCCGCGCCGGAGAACTGGGCCGCGGTTCTGCTTGGGCTACGCTCGCTGAAGGGGCGATGTATGGGTATCTTGGCCGAAATTCACGGGCCAAGTTCGACGCGTTTTCACAATTGGCAGGTAACGCTGGTTCAGACCAGATCGCCATATTAGAAGCTGAACGCCAAATGTGGGGCATTAGCATGCGCGCCAGCGGGCCAAGCACGATTGCGGGACTTGAGCAGGCGGCAGATGACGGAAATAAACCCGCATTGAAGTACCTGATTGCCTTGGTTCGCAATGGCAATCGATTGAATGTCCGCAAAAATACAGATCAGGCTTATGGCTACCTTGATCAATTTTCGGACCTTCTTTCACCGATCGAATTCGCCCAGTTGTCGATGAGCATTGATGCGGCCAAGGTGAAAATTGTCGCGTCCTACGCGCCTCTTGCCGCACAATTTGACAGGCAGCCGGAAATGAAATCGCTTTGGTTCGGTAAAGAACTTTACGCGGCAAACCCCAATTTTGCGATCTACCTTTTACAGGCGGATATGAAACGCAGAGGCACCTATACGGGTACGCTTAATGGCTTGGCGACGCAGTTAACATTGCGCGCGATATATCGCGAATGCCGCACCCTTAATGACAACGCACGATGCAACGATAGCATCATGCGGGCGGATATCATCGGGGCACTGTTGGCGCGGTAGCCGTGAGCGCCGAATGCGGGCAGGCCACAGCTGCCTGCCTTAGTCGGACCCGAAAAGATCACGGGAAAATACTTTGGTGGCAACATCGTGCAATTCATCAGAAGACCGGTTTGCGACAATTACATCCGACTGCCGTTTGAAGGCATCAAGGTCGCACTCAACGCGGGAACCGAAAAAACAATCGTCTTCCAGAGTCGGTTCATAAACGATTACGTCGATCCCTTTGGCCTTGATCCGTTTCATGATCCCCTGGATCGAACTTTGCCGGAAATTGTCGGAATTTGATTTCATCACCAAGCGATAGATGCCGACGCATTTAGGTGACTTGGCTAATATCTGGTCAGCAATGAAATCTTTACGCGTGTGGTTGGCGTCAATGATTGCGCGGATCAGGTTCTGTGGAACTTCCGAATAATTGGCAAGAAGTTGTTTGGCATCCTTCGGCAGGCAATAGCCACCATAGCCGAACGACGGGTTGTTGTAGTGACTGCCGATACGGGTATCCAGCCCCACGCCCTCAATGATTTGACGGGGATCCAGCCCGCGCACCAATGCATAGCTGTCCAGTTCGTTAAAATACGCGACCCGCATTGCAAGATAGGTATTGGAAAAAAGCTTGATCGCTTCGGCTTCGCAGGGATCTGTGAACAGGACCGGTATGTCTTGTTTCAAAGCGCCTTCCTGTAGAAGGGCTGCAAATCTGTGGGCGCGATCGGATTGTTCCCCGACAATGATACGGGTCGGGTACAGATTGTCGTAAAGTGCGTGCCCTTCGCGCAAGAATTCGGGGCTGAAAATCACCTGATCCGTTGCGAGGCGTTTGGACAATTCCGCCGTATACCCCACCGGTATTGTGGATTTGATCACGATGGTTGTGGCCGGATTGATTTTGATCACCAGTTCAATCACGGTTTCAACCGTTGAGGTATCGAAATAGTTGGTGTCAGGGTCAAAATTGGTCGGCGTCGAAACAATCACATACTCGGCGCCGTTAACCGCCTCTGAAAGGTTGGTGGTGGCGGACAGGTCCAGATCCCTTTCGGCAAGATACTGTTCAATCTCCACATCTGAAATTGGAGATTTCCGGGCGTTTAGCAAAGCGATCCTGTCTTCGCTGACATCAACGGCAACGACTGTATTATTCTGGGCCAATAGAACGGCATTTGACATACCGACATACCCGATACCGACAACCGCGATTTTCGTTTTGATCATGAGGAGGCTCCGTTCTGTGTGAATGAATTTTCGTGGGTAGCGTTCTAATCTAGTGACCCGAGGGCTTGGGTCAGACAATCGGGGGCGACGTCAAGATTGACCCGCAAGCCACCGGATCGCCACAAGGTGAAATACCCGCGGCTCTCTCCGCCAGCGCGTTCGGTGATAAGCTCAAATTCGTTTGGTGCATATGACCGGCCTGCAAACTCCACTTTCTGGATGTATAAATCGGTGTCTCCTGATTGATCTTCGCCGGCCCATTCATCGTTCAAAAAGTAGATTTCTAATTGTTTTGCGCAGTTCAGGTTCTCGATTGGAAATTTGAAAACCGTCAATGCCGCATCAATCGCGACATCCGAAACCGGCGCGTGGGCGTTCACAGGCGCGCGAGACACATCGAAATGGCCGATCAGGACCCCGTCAATATAAACCTGCCCGCGGGGTGCCGATTTATAGCTCACACCAGTGGCATTGATCACAAGCTCCTGTGGCCCTGACAAGGGTGCTGTTTGCGTCACCTCTTCACCCGCGTTCGCCAACAAACCGTTTATCCACGCATTCTGGTGTTTTACCCACATCGAAAGAACCGCCTTGGCACGTTCAGTGTCTTCTGGTGCCGTATCGGCAAGGTTGTTTTGCTCTGCCGGATCAGCCTCAAGGTCAAACAACCATGACTGCTCGCTGTTTCCGTTGTAGATGAATTTGGTATTCCCGATCCGGTACCCGATTTGAAAACCGTTCCACGGTGCAAAAAACAAGGCGCCATTGCGGCGGTTATCGGCAAAAAGGCTAAGGCCTTGCCATTCCGGCGGCGCAGGGATTCCCAGTAAATCCGCCACCGTCGGGGCGATATCAGATATCCCCACAACGATATCAGATGTTTCGCCAAAAAACAGTTTCGGATTTACAAGAACAAAGGGAACATGGACATTTTCCTCATAGATTGCCGAGCCATGCAAATAATTCCCGTGCTCGCCAAAGGCTTCGCCATGGTCTCCGACCGCAACAACAAGCGTTGAATCTATTAAATCCGCGTCAGTCAGATACTCCATAATTTTGCCAAACGCCTGATCGCCGACCCGGACGGCGTTCAGATAGCGGTTGTGTTTTTCATCTTCGACATACTGCTGCGGATCATTTCCGGGGAAGTACGGATAATGCGTCATACCGGTGCGAAAGGTGATGAAAAAGGGCTGGTCCGGGTCTTGGCCGATCCAGTCTGTGATTGGTTTAATTGTACATAGGTCGTTGGATGTATTCAGAAAGTTAAGAGGCTGGAATTCATAGACACCCGACGCACAGGGCCAATCCCGATAGTCCAGAATTGTGTCAAAACTTTCGCGGTTCACAAAATATTCGGTATTTTGAAAACGATTGTCGCTGGAATTAAAGAACCCCGTGCGAAACCCGCGATCTTTTAGAACATCCGAAATCGAATTCAATTCAAGATCGGGGTAACTATAGGTCATGCTATAGGGCGACAGGTCGGGAACGATAGCCGCCAGCAAAGCAACCAGAAAATAATTTGACGCCGGAGTATGCGCATAGGCGTTGGTGAACTTGTGCCCCATTGCCGCATATTCGGTCAGATACGGGGTTAATCCGAATGTCCCGCCAAACCCGTCTGCATATTTGGCAGGCGTTGATTCAAGGGCGATAACAATGACATTTTTTATCTGCCCCGGCTCGAATTCCGGCCGTGGAACCGGTGTGGCCCGTTCAATTGGCAGCGCGCTTAAACCTTCGGATGTTCCGTTTAACCCCGCAAATTGGGGTGCGCTTTGATCCGCAGCAAAGATTGATCGGCCAAGCGCAAGAGCCGGATTTGACAGCTTCCCGGCACCGGCGCGCGGGGCTTCGTTGCCGAATGCGAAAGACAAAAAGATGATCGCCAACGGGGCTACGATCAATCCTTGCGCCAACCCCTTTGGCCCCGCACCCAGCATTGCTGCAAACAATATCGTTGTGGCAACGAAACTTACGGTCGCGAGGAAAATGACCAGAACGGTTGTCGGGGTAAGATAGTGCAATATCTGTTCAGCGATCACCGGACTATGAAAAATATCAGAGTAACGTATCCAGCTCACCGTTACCGGCTCTCCCAACATCTGCACCGAGATGATGTTTGCAATTCCCCAAAACAGCAAAGCAAGGTTCAGGACAACAAGAGCGGCAATGCCTTTGGTTACGCCACGCCGGCCACCACGCCCGGCGCCCAAAACAAGGGCCGCAACGGTGATCATGAAAACCACCGCCCAGTCCTGCCTGCACCCAACGACAATCAAAGACAGGCCATCAATGATGCTATCACCGGCCAATTCCTTGCGCAGGATGAATGTTCGGATACCGGTCAGAAAAACCGCAAGCGCAAGACCTGAACCTCCGACAAAACTTCGTGTAGAAGCGATTTTCTTGAACTGCCGGGAGAGGCTAAAACTGGATGACTTCATAACACGCTTTCTGGTTTTCAATACCGATTAGCCCGCAGGCCACCAACAAAGGAACTAGGGTGAAAAATAAAAACCTATGACATCAAAAAAACAGAGCGCACCACCCTCGGTTGTTCTAATTTTGACCCATACACACTGTGGTGGTGCAGGCCTCTTTCCCTCCAAAGTTTCTTACAAAACGGTGCTTTCTGCCTTGATTCAAATCAATTATTTTCCATGAAAACTTGTTACAATTACCAAGGATTGGTTTTGTCGGTAATTATTTTATTTACCCGAATTTGAACAATCGAAAGTGAGCTTGCATATGGAAAAGCGGTATACTTTGGTGACAGGTGGGGCTGGTTTTCTCGGGTCACATCTGTGTGACCGGCTGATTGGCCGTGGTAGAAATGTTGTCTGTGTGGACAGCCTGATAACGGGGCGGATCGAAAATATCGCCCAGTTGATGAACCACAAATCCTTTCAGTTTATTCAGCACGATATTATCGAACCATTGTCGTTTCCCGATGCCGTTGACGAGATCTATAATCTGGCCTGTCCTGCGTCTCCGGTGAAATACGAACTGGATCCGGTGCACACGTTCAAAACAAGTGTTATTGGCGGATTAAACATGCTGAACCTCGCGGTGGCTAAGGACGCGCGTATCCTTCAGGCGTCGACTTCGGAGGTCTACGGAGACCCAGTTGTAAGCCCGCAACCGGAATTTTACTGGGGCAACGTCAATACCTTTGGCCCGCGATCCTGTTACGACGAAGGAAAACGGGGCGCGGAAACGTTGTTTCATGATTACCACGATGAATATGGTGCCAAGATCAAGGTTGCCCGCATTTTCAACACCTATGGCCCGCGGATGGACCCAGAAGACGGGCGCGTTGTTTCAAATTTTGTTGTTCAGGCGCTTCTGGGCAAGGACTTGACGCTTTACGGGACGGGTAATCAGACACGTTCGTTCTGTTATGTTGATGATCTGGTCGCGGGCTTGATGGCCCTGATGGACTCGCCGCTTGATGTTATTGGCCCAATCAATCTGGGAAATCCGGGCGAATTTACTATGCGGGCTCTTGCGGAAATGGTTTTGGCAAAAACAGGGTCAAAATCTGGCATGACCTTCAGTCATCTTCCCAAAGACGATCCGAAACGCCGCAAGCCGGATATATCGGTTGCTCAAGATGTGTTGCATTGGCACCCGTCAATTCCTCTTTCGGAGGGGTTGGATAAAACCATTCCCTATTTCGCCGCACAATTAAATCTGGAACTGAATACTGAGAAGAAAGCATCGTAGTGGACAATCGAAATATTCTTGTAACAGGGGGCGCGGGCTACATCGGGAGCCATACCTGCAAAGCCTTGGCTGCGGCGGGATATGCCCCTGTTGTTCTTGATAATCTGTCGACAGGAAACCGTGGGGATGTCCATTGGGGCCCATTTGAAAATGCTGATGTTCGAGATGTCGACAGGGTTGCCAGCATTCTAAAGCAGTATGATATCGGAGCTGTCATACATTTTGCCGCCTCTGCCTATGTAGGTGAATCCGTTGAAAACCCTGAACTATATTACGGCAACAACGTTATCGGGATCGTGAATTTACTGCGCGCCTGTCGCCTTTCGAAAGTCAACAAACTGGTGTTTAGCAGCAGTTGCGCCACCTATGGAATTCCTGAAACCCTGCCGATTGACGAAGAGACCCCCCAAAAGCCGATCAATCCTTATGGCCGCACCAAACTACTGGGCGAGCAGATCCTTGAGGATTACGCAAAGGCCTATGGTTTCAACTATGCTATTTTGCGGTATTTCAATGCGAGTGGCGCTGATCCGTCCGGTGTGTTGTCCGAGAAACATCGCCCCGAAACGCATCTTATCCCGCTGGCGCTGATGGCAGCCAGCGGCCGGATAGCGCAGCTGGACGTGTACGGAACAGATTACCCAACGCCGGATGGCACCTGTATTCGTGACTATATCCATGTTGCCGATCTGGCAGATGGCCATATTCTGGCCCTGCGTCACCTTGAACAGAGCAGGGGCAATGTCAAAGTGAACCTTGGCAGCGGCGTCGGCCACTCGATTTTCGAAGTAATTGCCGCAATAAAGCAGGTCACCGGGCAGGAGGTCCCAATTTCACTAAAGCCAAGGCGCCCTGGCGATCCGCCTATTTTGCTTGCCAATCCGGATTTAGCCAAACGCGTTCTGGAATTCGAGACCAGATATTCCGACATCCGGACCATTGTCCGGCATGCGGCACCGACGTTCGGTTTGGATGTTGAAAATGAATGTGTCCGTTAAAAACCGCCCTCCTCTGGTTTCTGTCGGCCTCAGGCCGCGCAGTCTGGAGCCTATTCTGGCCCCGAAACGACGGATTAAATACGGGTTTTCCATCATGCTCTGGTTGGCGGCGCTGCTGTTTTTCTGGACATGGTGGCTGCAGCCACTTCATAATTCCAATACGACAAGGTTTGTTGTTGTAACGCTTGCGCTTGGATGGATCACTTTTCTTCAACTCTATTTCATGCTGGTTTTTCTAAGGGCGAGCAGATCCGTTGGAAAACCCGCAGAACTTGGTCGCGCGCGCGTGGCGATGATCGTTACCAAAACCGCATCAGAGCCATTTGACCTTGTGCATAATACCCTTAAGGCGATGCTGGCACAGGATTATCCGCATGATACCTGGTTGGCCGACGAAGACCCCTGCGACGAAACCATTGCCTGGTGCGCACAGCACGATGTGAAAATTTCAACACGCAAAGACCAGCCCGATTATCATCAACTGGAATGGCCGCGCCGCACACGCTGTAAAGAGGGTAATCTGGCGTATTTCTATGATAAATACGGCTATGAAAACTACGATTACGTTTCTCAACTGGATGCCGACCATGTGCCGTCCGCCGGGTATCTTCGTGAGCTGCTCAAACCCTTTGTCGACGATGTTGTGGGCTATGTAACGGCACCCAGCATTTGTTCGCACAATGCCGAAAACAGCTGGTCGGCCCGCGCCCGTCTCTATTCCGAGGCTATGTTCCACGGCGCATTGCAGTCGGGGTATAGCAACGGTTGGGCACCGATGTGCATTGGGTCGCACTATGCGGTGCGAACCGCGGCCCTGAAGGATATTGGCGGTCTTGGACCGGAACTGGCAGAAGATCATTCTACATCCTTGATTATGAACTCTAACGGGTGGCGTGGTGTGCACGCGATTGATGCCATTGCAATTGGTGATGGGCCTGCGACATTTGCCGACATGGTCACGCAGGAATTTCAGTGGTCGCGCAGTCTGGTCTCTCTTTTGCTTAGATACACCCCCAGGTATTTTCGGGGCCTCAGACCAATCCTGAAATTTCAATTTGTTTTCTCGCAGTTGTGGTATCTGTTTTTTGCCTGCTTTATGTTGGCTGCCTATCTCATCCCGATCTGGGCCCTGATGTCGAACGAACGATTTGCCGAGGTCACATTCCCGGCCTTTGTCGGGCATAGCATGCCGGCTACGTTTTTCCTGATCCTGATTGCCTTCCAGATCCGCAATGATGGCCTGTCGCGCCCCCGTGACGCCAAAGTTATCAGCTGGGAGCGTTCGCTTTTTGCGCTGGCGCAGTGGCCGTGGGTGTTGTGGGGATGCCTGATCGCGATCCTTGACAGGTTACGGGGCCAGTTCGTCGATTTTCAGGTGACCCCGAAAGGCGCGAAGGCGCTCTCGCAAGTTCCTGTCAGGATATTGGCCCCGATTTTCCTGCTCGTTACACTATCACTTATGCCTGTCATTCTTGTTTCCAACGCACCCGAGGCTGCGGGGTTCTACCTATTGTCCCTGATGAATGCGATTCTTTATCTGGTGCTCTTTATGGTTGTTATCATTGGGCATCTGCACGAAAATAAAATTGCATTACGGTCAAATATTGCACGCTATGCTGGCCAATTTCTAGCCGCTGCGTTTCTGGTGATGCTTGTTGGATATTCGGGATGGTTGCGCGGAATGCACAGCCTTTACGCACTTTCCACCGGCCTTGGATCACTACAATTTGTACAAGCGAAATTTGTTGTTTCCGGCGCGGGCGCTGGCCCCCCCGGAACAATAAAATACACGTTTGGTTTTGCTGAAAAGCGAACACCAAACTCCCTAAATTGAAAGAAGGAGGACATGATATGACCAAAGCAATCAACCTGAGCACGGCTTTTGTACAAGCGAAAAAGACGCTTGTAGCCGTGGCAACCATTTTCGCGATGGCACTGCCCCTACACGCCGCCCCCGATGGCAAATTGCCCTTCGGTGTCTATGATCCCGATGGCGTATTCGCCAACGATACAGGTGTTACAATCGAGCATCTTTTTCTGCCCTGGGAGGATGTTTTCCTGCCCAGCCTGATTGATGCCGATGCCTATGCAGCAGAACGTGGCCGCTCTATTCTAGTGACGATCGAACCGTGGACATGGAACCGCAGCGAAAGGAACACACCCGAACATCTGCTGCAGGGCCTGAGTTCTGGCGAATACGATCAATACATGAGCTCGATCTGTGCGGTTCTAAATCTTTTCAATAGCAGCGTCACAGTGCGTTGGGCGCAAGAAATGGAGGACACCAGCGGCCAATTTATCTGGGCCCAGTGGGATCCGGAAAACTATATGTCTGCCTACAAACGAATGGTGGATGTATGCCGGGTCAATGCGCCGGAAATCAACTTTATGTGGTCCCCGCTTGGGTATGAAGGTCTCGACCTTTACTATCCGGGGGATGAATATGTTGATATCGTAGGCATCTCGGTTTTTGGCCTTCAGGCTTGGGAACTTGATATTCTGGGCCATGAACAATCCTTTAAGGATATCGTCGGCCCGCGGTATGAGCGCGTCGTCGGATTTGGCAAACCCGTCGTTGTTGCCGAACTCGGATATGTCGGGGATCAGGGCTATGTTGATAAATGGAACAGCGAAGTGCGTCTGGTTTACCCGGAGTTTCCAGAACTTGTCGCCGTTGTCTATTTCAACCAGAAAGAAGTTTACCCGTGGCCGGATAATCACGGCAAACCGAATTGGAAATTCGAGGCTCATGTCGTAGGCGACTAACCTCGAGAACCACCTATAAAGAACAAAACTTAATCGGCCCTGCAGTCCAGCGGGGCCGATTTTTTGTCATTAGTGTCGGCCAATATCCGCATAAACCGGGGCAAAATACCCGGTTATAGCTAAATATTAACCCTTTCAGACGTATTTTCGGCGTTAAATCGCCCCAAAAAGGCCACCATTTTTTGGTTTCTTTACTTTGTAAACATCATATGCGACTTAGAAAATTCGTCTCGCAAGAAGCGTCTTGTGAGACGGAAAAAGCCGCTAGAGCTTTGATATGAGGGAGCACTACAGTGATCAATAAAATCGATAGTAAGCGACCAGTGAAGGCATGTCGCGGTGGTACAGCATTTGCGCTATCGCTTGCGTTGTCTGTGGTTGCCGCAAGCCAAAGTTCGGCAAAAGCACTCAATGTTAGATCGCAAAACGACAGGGCTGCATCTGTCGCCAGATGGATTAATCCGATAAGCAAACCGCATTCGATCCAGGACTTGGTCAAACTTCGCCTTATAGCCCATAAACTGGACCGGAATTCTGGCAGTGGCGAGTATATTTGCTCTGCCAGTGGGTTTGGACAAAGATCGAAATGCACTGCGCGCTGAGGTCTCATCCTAGTACACATTCAACAAGTGCACGGAAGTTAAGGCACTCACTAAAGGGTGGGAGTAAACCTCGCGCACCTCTGCATTGGGGCGTGCGCGGATAATAAGCAGGATGACTGGGACTTCGTGGCCAACGGTGTTGATTATGGTTTGCTATATCTAGCAGGTTGCGGCCCACTATGGCTAGTGGCCTTGCCCAAGTCGGTCGGAAAGCCTCACATCCGCAGCACCCGTCATACAGGGGCACTTATTGGGGCACTTTCCCACCAGGCGGCCACAAGGGGCCTTATTCAACTGTGCAGAAGTGTTTGGTTGTGGGCGCAGTCCCGACCGAACCAGTCTCAGGTGTTTTTCCCTGTTAACAGGGAAAATACAGGGAAAAAGGCGCGTTTTAGGCTTCTCAGGGTTTTTATCTTGAAGCCCAGTCTTTACTGGGGTTTCGCGAGAATCCGGCGATTCCATAACAGGGAAATTAAATTACCAAAACAGGGAAGCAAAAACCTGAACAGGGATATGGAATGTCCGCTAAGCGGGTGTGGTTTCAATGGGTCGTCGCAACCGCAGCACATTGGAAATTACCGAGACCGATGACAAGCTCATCGCCGCTGCGGCAATCATCGGTGATAATAGTATGCCTGTTAGCGGATAGAGAATACCAGCCGCAACCGGCACGCCTGCCGCATTATAGGCAAAAGCAAAAAACAGATTTTGTTTGATATTCCTCAACGTTGCCTTGGCCAGCTTGCGGGCTCGCACAATACCCGACAGATCACCACCCAGAAGGGTGATGCCGGCACTTTCCACAGCCACATCTGCACCGGCACCCATGGCAATACCGACGTCGGCAGCGGCCAAAGCGGGGGCATCATTCACCCCGTCACCCGCCATTGCAATTGAATGGCCAGCGCGGCACAACTCTTTGACCAGATTTTTCTTGTCCTCGGGCATCACACCGGCGCGCACCTCGTCAATGCCAAGCTGCGCCGCAACGGCCAACGCCGTTCGCTCGTTGTCACCCGTGGCCATAATGATCCGCAGCCCTTGGGCGTGTAGCGCCTTGATGGTATCAGCAGTGTTACCCTTGATCGGGTCAGCCACGGCGACGATCCCAGCCAAAGTATCATCCACCGCCACATACATCGCCGTTTTGCCCTCAGTGCGCAACGCCTCGGCCCCGGCAACAATCGCCTCGGCCAATGGATGCTCGGAGCCTTTCTCAAGTGCTGCCGCCAAAGACAGCAACGTGTTTTCGTTTACATCTCCCAGTACGATCATATCTGTCAGTTTGGGCTTGCCTTCGGTCTTGGGCTTGCCTTCGGTCATACGCCATATTTGGATTGCAGGCTCCCAGTATCCGGTAAGACTCCATATCGACATCGATTTTCTTTTTCATGGTTGCTTTGACGTCAATTTCAGTCAAGACACCAAAACCGGCGTCATCCAAAGCGGCCCTGACCCGCTGGTCGATCGTATCAATGTCGGCATCGGCGACCACACGGTTGATTGTGTATGTCATTTCAGATTTCTCCTGTTTATTTCGCGATATATTTTACGAGCGCCGTTATGGCGAGCACTGTGAAGACGATGACGAGCAGCATCCAAAGACCACCCATTCCAAAACCCATCATTTTCTTTCCTTTCCATGTTTCAATTGTGATCGCCGCGCATCGGCACGACGATCACCAGTTATCAATTGCCGGTCGCGGCAGCCCCATCCGTGCTGCCCATGCCTTGCATGTTCTGACCCATGCCACTGGGTTGGGCTTTCATGGCCTGCATCCGCTCCATGCGGCTTGCGGGTGCTGTCATTTCTTCAAGCGTCACCTGACCGTCACCGTCATTGTCAAAGCCCTGAAAGCGGTCCACCATCTGCTCACGAATGTTGGCGCTATGCAGAGCCTCGAATTCTGCAATCGACAAGGCTCCATCACCGTCGGCATCGAATTCTTTCAGCTTTGCGGTAAGGCCGGCGCGGGCTTCTTCTGCCGTGACCGTTCCGTCGTTGTCAGCATCCATCATCAGCATTTTCATACCGCCCATCATCATGCCGCCTGCTGGCCCTGCACCGGGTTTACCCATCCCCCCCATCATGTGCCCTTGGCCGCCCATCGGCGTCATGCCGCCCTGACCGGTGCCACCCATCATCTGGCTGTGCATGCGCATCATCATTTGCATCATCTGCTTATGGTCACCCATGCCTTCGCCCATGCCGGCCCCCATACCTGCGCCGCCTTGATGTCCCATCACACTTGACCCTTGGCCTTTTTCGCCGTGATGTTGTTGCTGGCCCTGTGCAAAGGCCGGAAATGCCAAAGTTGTTGCTGCGATAAATCCTAATGCGATTGTTGTGTTGCGGTTCATTGTTTCACCTCGTGATTGTTGTTTCGATGACATCAATATGGAGGTTCCCGGTCGCACTACTATGCCCGTGAGGTCGGCAAAATGTATCCGTCTGTCGCAAGACAAGGTGCGGATACAGAATGCTACAAATTAGTGGGGAATCTTCCAGATGTTCACGGTATAACCAGAGCCATGAGCAAAATACCACATATCCTGATTGTCGATGATCACCGCGATATACGCGATGCCGTATCACGCTATCTGGAGAAGAATGGCATGCGGGCGACAAGTGCACATGATGCCATAGATATGGATGCCAAACTGGCAACGGGCCGGTTCGATCTGATTGTGCTGGACGTGATGATGCCGGGCGAGGATGGTTTGTCGGTTTGTCGCAGGCTTTCTGCAAAAGGCGAAACACCTATCCTTATGCTAACGGCATTGAGCGAGGACACCGACCGGATTGTCGGGCTTGAAATCGGGGCAGATGACTATCTGTCCAAACCGTTTAACCCGCGCGAGTTACTGGCCCGGATCAAGGCCATCTTGCGCCGAACGGAGCGGGCACAAACCAGTGCGGGGGAGCTTTCGGGGTATAGGGTGGAATTTGCGCACTGGATTCTGGATACTGACCGTCGGGTGCTTGTCGATCAGGATGGACACGACACCAGCCTGACCACGGCGGATTTCAAATTGCTTACTGTCTTTCTTGAAAGACCCCGCTTCATTCTGAACCGCGACCAATTGCTGGATCTGGTCGCTGGTCGCGCCGCACAGGTTTTTGATCGCACGATTGACAACCAGATCAGCCGTCTTCGGCGCAAAATTGAACGTGATCCAACCCAGCCGGAAATCATCACAACCGTTCGGGGCGGCGGATACTGCCTGTCGGTTGACGTCAAGGAACTGACGTGATGCGCGGGTTTATGGGCAGTTTGCGCGGGCAGGTCATTTTGTTGATTATCTTCGCGCTGTTGATTGCGCAGGCGGTCAGCCTCTGGCTG
>JAFLKA010000117.1 GCA_022712735.1 Marinosulfonomonas sp.
TGGACCGGCATAAATCCTCGACCTTTTCGGCAGATAAGGCAGCACCGATTTTGCAACGCCTTGGCTACACGGCGGATGAAATCGCACAGGTTCAACACGTCATTGCCGCCCATAGCTATTCTGCCAACATCCCGCCCGAAACGATTGAGGCGATGATCCTGCAAGACGCGGATCGACTGGATGCGCTGGGGGCTATCGGCATCGCGCGAACCTTTGCCGTATCTGGTGCTTTGGGTCGCCCGATATATGATGCGGCTGATCCATTTGCCAAGGCACGGGACCTTGATGATCGCAATTTTGCGATTGATCACTGGCCCGCGAAACTTCTTCGACTTCCGGCCCTGATGAACACGGATAGTGGCAAAGCTCTTGCCCGCCAGCGTATCATTTTGATGAAGAATTTTCTAACCCAATTGGCAAGCGAACTGGGCACAGCCCTGCCACCGGATTGGGATGAAATCTAGAAATAGCGGGGCCACTATTAAAATGGCCCCGCTGATAATTTGTTGTCTTACGGTTTTTCGCCGCGTGCCAGACGTGCGTTGATGTCGTCGATCACGGCGGGCAATTCGATCAGTGAATCGATCACATAATGCGCACCGGCCTCTTCCAGAATTTTACGGGTTTTGGCCATGCGTGCGGCGATATCGGCCTCTGACAATGTGGCCTCTTCATCCAGCGTGTTGATGTTCATGTAGTTGGAGTAACGAACCAGACCAACACCCCAGCAACCGGCATTCATCGCTTCGCCGATACCTGAAACCGTGTCATCACATTTGACCACAGATTTCACATCCGCGATGTTCAGCAGATCAAGGTTTTTGAACACCATGTGCGGATCAGGACGGGCGCCATTCAGCACTTCGTCACCGGCCACTGTGGCGTCTGGTGTGATGCCCTGTGCGATCACGTCTTTTAGCAGCACATCAACCATCACGCGGGTAAATCCGGTGGAAACACCGATTTTGATGCCTTGCGCCTGCATGTCGTTACAAACTTTTTTCACGCCTGGCAGCAGGGCGGTGTATTTCGGCAGACAGGCCAATTGGGCCGGTACGAATTCTTTGAACATTGCGTCGACATCGGCCTGTGTCGGTGGCTTGCCTTTGATGCTCTCCCAACGGGCGGCAATGATCGGATCTTCGGTCAGTTTCTTGATGTGGATATCCTTGCGCAGACCCATCGGGCCGCGCGCTTCTTCCATCGAGATTTCAACGCCTTGCGACTTGAAAACTTCAACGAAAACCACGGCAGGCGCGATCACATAGGCATCAGCAAGGGTGCCGCTCCAATCCAGAATGGCGGCTTTGATTTTGCCGCGGTAAGTGCGGGCGAATGTGTATTCAGATGGTCCAGACATGAAATATTCCTTTTGTTTTCACGTTACGTTTCTCAAGGTTGTTGGTTTAGGCGGCCAGTTTGGCCCGCTCATTCAAGGCAGATTCAGGGGGCGATGCATCGTTGACCCCCATTTCAGACAGGCATTCCCCAGCCGCAGCCACTACGCCGCGCATCACATCGCCATCCATCTGGCCAATGCAGCCAATACGGAAACTGTCGGCGACAGTCAGCTTGCCGGGGTAGATGATAAAGCCTTTGGATTTCATCGACTCGTAAAAGCGCTCGAACTCGAAGGCGGGGCTGGCGGGGCAAAAGAATGTCACGATAATAGGCGACAGCCAGCGATCTTTTAGCAGGGTTTCAAAGCCCAGATCCCGCATGCCCGCCACCACCACATCGCGGTTGTTGGTGTATCGCTGCCCTCGTCCGGCGACGCCACCCTCGGCAACATGGGCGCGCAGCGCCTCAAGGAACGCCACAACCACATGGGTCGGCGGGGTGAATCGCCACTGGCCGGTTTTGTTCATATGGGCCCATTGGGCGTGCACATCGAGCGACAGGGAATGGCTGCGCCCTTTGGCGGCCTCGAGTTCATCCTTGCGGGCAATGATAAAGCCGAAACCGGGCACGCCTTCGATACATTTATTGGCCGAAGACACCATCGCCTCGTAGCGGATTTCAGTCACATCCAGCGGGATGGCGCCAAAGGCGCTCATGCTATCAACCAGCAGTTTGCGCCCTTCGGCATAAACCGCCTGCGAGATTTCGGCGATAGGGTTCAGGATGCCGGAGCTGGTTTCGCAATGCACCACAACGACGTGGCTGATTTCGGGGTCAGCCTGAAGGGCTGCGGTCACCTCGTCACCGCGTGGCGGCATATAATCGCCCTTGTCGATCACGCTATGGGTGCGGCCCAGATATTCCAGCGTCTGCACCAGACGTTTGCCATAAGCGCCGTTTGCCAGCACCAGAACCTTGCCATCGCGCGGGATGAACGAGGCCAGCAATGCCTCGACCGAAAAGGTGCCGCTGCCTTGCATTGGCACGCAATCAAACGCATCGTCTGTGTCATTGACCATATCCAGCAGCATTTTGCGCATCTCGGCAGTGACGGCGCGGAATTCGCCATCCCAACTGCCCCAGTCACGCAGCATCGCCTGTTTCACCGCATAGGATGTGGTCAACGGGCCTGGGGTGAGCAGATAAGGCTCGCCCATATGTGGCGGGGAGATTTTTACGGCAATATCAGGCATTTTTCGATCCCTGCAAGTGGTGCGTTTCGCGTCCTGAATAGGCTCTTGTCATTTCATATGTAAAATCGTTATTTTAGATCAATACATCGTTTTTACTTATAGGTTGATTTGATGCGATATGTTCAGCTTCGTGCGTTCCACTATGTTGCGGTCCACGGCGGGTTTTCCCGCGCGGCCGAGGCCTTGTTTCTAACGCAGCCCGCCATTTCCGATCAGGTGCGCAAACTGGAAGATGAGTACGACATCCTGCTGTTTGACCGCCACAAGCGGCAGGTTTCATTGACCGAAAAGGGTCGCCAGTTGTTGGAAATCACCAACCGGTTGTTTGATTATGAGCATCAGGCGCTGGATTTCCTGACAGAATCACGAGCGCTGGTCGCAGGGACTTTGCGCGTAATTGTCGATTCCGCCTACCACGTCACACCGATATTGCGGACCTTTCAGACGCGCCATCCGAATGTGCGGATTTCCCTGAAGGTCGGAAACTCGCAAGAGGTGACAGACGCGCTCTATGCCTATCACGCCGATGTCGGGGTATTGGGCGAGTTGACCGATGCCAATGATCTGGAGGTGGTGCCGCTGGGTGCGACCCCGTTGCTGGCGTTTGCGGCAAGAGGCGGGGTGCATGATGGCAAAACCGACATGACGTATCAGGATTTGGCGGATTGCTCGCTGGTGATGCGCGAGCAAGGATCAAAAACCCGTCAAAGGCTGGAGCAGGCAGCGTCGAACGCTGGGGTGACATTGGTCCCGTCGCTCGAGGCCGAAGGGCGCGACGCG
>JAFLKA010000501.1 GCA_022712735.1 Marinosulfonomonas sp.
TGAGATTATGCTGACGTTGTGCGCTGGCACTGCGGCGCAAAAGGAAATGGCGCAGGATGCGTTGAACCGGATGTGGTGGCCTGCGTTGATGATGTTTGGTCCGCACGATGGTGACAGCGCCCATTCCGAGCAATCGATGAAATGGAAGATTAAGCGGTTCTCCAATGATGCGCTGCGCGAAAAATTCATTGCGGCCACGGTTCCGCAAGCCGAGTTTTTAGGGCTGACGGTGCCGGACCCTGATTTGAAGTGGGACGAAAGTTTGAATGGTGGCAAGGGTGGATATCAGCATGGCGACATTGACTGGGATGAATTCTGGCGGGTGGTCAAAGGCGACGGGGTAATGAACCGAGAGCGGATCGCCATGCGCAAGGCGGCTTGGGATGCGGGTGCCTGGGTTCGGGAAGCAGCGTTGGCGCATGCGGCAAAGCGGTCTGCAAAACTGGCGGCCGAGTAGGGTTTGAGGGCAGGAGCGGGGGCTTCACACCCCCGCACCCCCGTGAGGTATTTAGGAAAAGAAGAAGGGATAAGGGATGGGTGATGTAACACCGCTTTGGGAGGTTTTTATACGGCCGCGCAACGGGCTAGCGCATAAGCATGTGGGCAGTCTGCATGCGGCTGACGAGGCTTTGGCACTGAGTGCGGCGCGCGATGTTTATACGCGGCGCGAGGAAGGGAACTCGATTTGGGTGGTTCGATCAGCTGCGATTGCGGCGTCTGATCCGGCGCGGGCGGGGGAGAATTTTGATCCTGCCGAGGACAAGATTTATCGTCATCCGACGTTCTATAGAATCCCTGATGATGTGGGGCATATGTGATGGCTCTGTTTCAAGCGCTGATCGAGCTGGCGGATGATCACCTGGTGTTGGGGCATCGCCTGTCGCAGTGGTGTGGTCATGCGCCGATGCTGGAAGAGGATTTGGCGCTGAGCAATTTCGCGCTGGATGTGATTGGCACGGCGCGGTCACTGTATGCTTATGCTGCCAAGGTTGAGGGCAAGGGGCGGTCTGAGGATGATCTGGCCTATTTGCGCAGCGAACGGGAGTATTTGAACTGTTTGCTGGTGGAGCGGCCCAACGGGGATTTTGCCCACACCATGTTACGGCAGTTTTATTTCGCGGCTTTCATGGAGCCGTTTTGGCAGGCCGCACTTTCGTCGGATGACAAGGTGATTGCGGGCATTGCTGGCAAGGCTGTGAAAGAGATGGCTTATCACATTCGCCATGCGGCGGAATGGATTGTGCGGCTGGGGGATGGCACCGGGGAAAGCAATGTGCGGATGCGGGCAGCGGTCGTGGTGTTGCATCCTTACTGGGAGGAGATGTTTGCGACCAGCGACTGTGATGTGTTGCCGGATCGGGCGGTTTTGCGCCAAACATGGGATGCCAATATCAAGGCGGTTTTTACCGAGGCGAGGTTGGATTGGCCCGAGCCGGTTTACGGACAAGTTGGCGGGCGCGAGGGTTTGCACAGCGAGGTATTGGGCCGGATGCTGTCGGATATGCAGTATTTGCAGCGGGTGCATCCCGGGGCGACATGGTGACTATGGCGGACAAGGCATGGGCGGTTGCAGCAGCGGTGCCGGACCCAGAAGTGCCTTGTGTGACGGTGGCAGATTTGGGAATTCTGCGCGAGGTGGTGATGGAGGGTGACGTGGTAGTGGCCAAACTCACGCCGACCTATTCGGGCTGCCCTGCCGTTCAGTTTATCGAGGATGCAGTGGCCGAGGCGTTGCGCGGTGCGGGGTATAAGGCGCGGATCGAGCGGGTGATATCGCCTGCGTGGACGACCGACTGGATCACCGATCTGGGCCGCGAGAAACTGCGTGCCTACGGGATTGCGCCACCTAATCAAGCGAGCAATTCCAAACGGGCGTTGTTTGGTGAAACTGTTGTGGCCTGTCCGCGATGTAGGTCTGAAGTGACTGAAAAACTTAGCGAATTTGGCTCGACCCCTTGCAAGGCGCATTACCGTTGCAAGGATTGTCTGGAGCCGTTTGACTACTTTAAGTGTATTTGAGGAGAGAGCGATGACGTTTCATGAACTGGTGATTTCAGAGGTCCGTCAAGAGGGCGTGGATGCGAATGCTTTGGTGTTTGAGGTGCCGCAGGAATTAGCGCAGGCGTTTGCCTATGTGCCGGGGCAGTATTTAACCTTGCGGGCGGATATTGGCGGCGAGGATGTTCGGCGTTCCTATTCAATTGCAAGCGGGCCGGATGGGGCGTTGTGTGTCGGGGTAAGGCAGGTTGCGGGCGGTTTGTTCTCGACCTATGCGCAAGATTTGAAGGCGGGTGACAGCGTTCAGGTGATGGAACCCGAGGGGCGGTTCAAGCTGGCGGAGCAACGCGATGTGCTGCTGATTGCGGCGGGGTCGGGGGTGACGCCGATGGTGGCGATTGCGGCTGCTGTGCTTGAGCGCGGGGCGACGGTTACGATGATCTATGGCAACCGTGACTTTGCCCATGTGATGTTTCGCCGCGAGTTGGAAGCGTTGAAGGACAGCCATATGGGGCGGTTCACTTTGATCCATGTTCTGAGCCGTGAGGAGCAGGATGTGCCGTTGCTGAATGGTCGGATCACCGGTGAGAAGATCACCCAGATGGCCAACGCCGGTGCGATTGATCTGACGGCCGCTGACGGGGTTTTTCTGTGTGGTCCGGGCGAGATGATTGTGGATGTTTCGGGGGCGCTGAACAAGTTGGGTGTGGCGGCAAGTGACATTCACAGCGAGCGATTTACGCCGGATGGAGAGGTGCCCAAGCAGCGCTCAAAAGCGGCGCGGGAGGTGGTGCAAAACGGGGTTGAGGTCGAGGTTATTCTGGACGGGACGCGCAAGCGGTTTACGGTGGAAGACGGTGACGAAAACATCGTGGCAGCCGCGGCGCGGCAAGGGTTGGAACTGCCCTATTCCTGCAAGGGCGGGATGTGTTGCACATGCCGGTGTAGGGTGACTGAGGGCACGTCGGAAATGGCAACGAATTATTCGCTGGAGCCGTGGGAGCTGGAGGCCGGATTTACGCTGGCGTGCCAGACGCGACCAACGTCGAAAAAGCTGGTTCTGGATTTTGATGCGGCGTGAGAAGGGCCGGAATCGGGTATATGAATTCCATATGAATTGCATATGACTCAGCAGTGAGGGTTATTCATAAGAGATTTAGGGCCTCCGGCGGAGGTATTTCCAGCGTTTTGCATTTATTGATGGATAGGGCAGCAGAATTCGCCCACTCTTGGGGTGAATTCTGATTCAGATGAATGCAAATTGCTGCGGAAAAGAAGAAGGGGTTATTTGGTGCCAGATTTGATCCGGTAGCGAAAATCACAATGGTCCGCGCCCTCCATAATGGTCTGGGTACGGGTCAGTTCAATATTGTCAGAAAAGCCGATGCAATAGCTGCCGTCGCGATTGCACGACAGCAGGTGGCCAATTTCGCCCAGCCCCATTTCTCGATACATTTTGGCGTATTCGCAGCGGGTGATGTTGTAGTCCAGATTGGTGTCGGTTTCTTGCAGGTAGGTGCGTTCTAGCGCGTCGTCGGCATCCCATAGGTGGTGGTTGGCGGCGAGGTCTGCCAGCGTTGGCATGTGGTCATACCTAGCGCGGAATTCGCGGCCCTGCGTGATGGCGGAATTGGCCACCGAGATGCGGATGATTTCCTGCGCCTCCTCCTTGCCAAGGCGCGGTTTTAGCACGTCATAGATTTCCTTGACCAATTCGGCCTCGATCCGGCGCTTTTCGATCATCGGCATTTGGGATGGTTTGTTGGTCATTTTGTATCCTTACAGGCGGGGCGGGCGCGTGTCGCGGTAGCGGTATTGGGCTAACGCAGCTGGGGCGACGTGTTTGGCTATGGTGTGGAACGGGATCGGGCGCGGGTCAGACAGCGGGATGGCGAGGTCGGCTTGTTTGGCCCCGAGCAGGGCATCGGCAAGTTGGATACCAAGCGGGATGGTCAGGGCGAGGCCGCGACCGTTGTAGCCGGTGAAGCCGAGGTAATTCGGGCCGAGGTGATGGAAGCGCGGAAAGAAATCGGTAGTGATGCCGACGTAGCCGCACCAGATGTGGCTGAACTGCGGATTTGGCAGTTGCGGGAAGGTTTTGGTCAGGCGTTTGGCTATGTATTTGCGCAGCCGCGCGTGGGCGTTGGTTTTGATCATCAGGGCGGAGCCGGTGATCAGGCGGTTCCCGGCATCTTTGCGAAAGAATTGCAGATCGCCGCGGGTGTCGGAGATGGCGGGATTTGTCGGTAGGATACTGGCGTTTTGTTCGGCGGTGAGCGGTTCGGTCGCCATTTGCCATGAGGTAATCGGGATAAACGAGCGTTTAATTGGGGGGGCGATGTTGCCCGTGTAGGCATTGGTGGCCAGCAGAACCGCGCCCGCGATGATGGTCGCGTCAGGGGTTTTGATCAGCCAGTTTTGACAAGCGCGGCTGACCTTAATGACGGGGGTGTTTTCATGGATGGTGACGCCGGCCTTGGCGCAAGTATTTGCAAGGCCACGGGTGAACATCAACGGGTTGATGTGGCCGCCCGTCGGGTTGAACATGCCGCCGTGCCATTGGTTTGAGCCGATCAGGTCGCGGGATTCATTTTGGTCAAGCAGGCGGGCGGGGGCGCCGCGTTTTTGCCATGCATTCACGCGCGATTCTGACAGGCGCATGTGGGCGGCGGAATGGGCGGGCTGGAACCAGCCGGTCTGGCTTGCCTCGCAGTCGATGTTTTCGGTGCGGATCAGATCGAACAGGGTGGTGGCGCTGTTTTGGAGCAGGTTGACGAAGCGGCCCCCGACCTCGCCGTATTCGCGCTCGATGCGGTCAGGTTCGGCGGCGGACAGCACCGGGATCACTTGGCCATTGTTGCGGCCTGACCCGCCAAAGCCGATTGTTTGGCCTTCGAGCAAGGTGACTTGGTGCCCCTTTCGGGCCAGATGCAGTGCGGCGGAAAGGCCGGTGAGGCCGCCGCCGATCACCACGATTTCGCACTTGGCTGGCACGGTCAGAGGGGCGGCGTGCGTGTGCGCGGGGCTGGTGGTTTCCCAGATCGAGGCGGCGGGTTTTTCGGCGAGCTGCATAGGGGGACTATTGGCTGGAATGGGGTGTTTGTCGAGGGGTGGATGAAGAGATTCTATGCCTGCGGCGCGGATATTTATGCAAAAAAGAAACGGAGATCAGGACGGGATGTTGAACACGCGCGTTGGGTGTAGTTCGCCGGATTTGTAGGTGCCGACAGCGACGGCTTTGCCATCGAGCGAGGCCCATGCTTCGTCGCCGTATTCCACATCGGATGTGATCACCATGCCGGGGTTTCCGTGGCGCAGTTTTGCGGCCGCTTCAACGGTGCAGCGCAGTTCGGGGAGGTCTGCGAGGCCTTCCTCTAACGGACGCAGGTATTGGTCGAGGTCGCCGGTTTTGGCGAGTTCCTCAACAGTTTCCATGCTGATGCCATCCTCGGATTCGAACGGGCCGGACCAGACGCGGTGCAGGGATTTAACGTGGGCGTGGCAACCCAGCACATTGCCCAGATCGCGGGCGATCGAGCGCACGTAGCCGCCTTTGCCGCAGATCATTTCGAGGATGACGTGGTCCGCGTCGGGGCGTTCAACCATTTCGAGTTCCTCGACCCAGAGCGGGCGGGCTTTGATCTCGACTTCCTCGCCAGCGCGGGCCAGTTTATAGGCGCGCTCGCCGTCGATTTTTACGGCGGAGAATTGTGGCGGGACTTGCATGATGTCACCAGTGAATTGTGGCAGGGCTGCGCGGATTTCATCATCAGACGGACGGGTGTCAGAGCTGGCGATCACTTCGCCTTCGGTGTCATCAGTGTTGGTGGCTTGGCCGAGGCGCACGGTAAAGCGGTAGGCCTTTTGCGCGTCCGTAATGTAGGGCACGGTTTTGGTGGCCTCGCCAAGGGCAATGGCCAAAACGCCGGTTGCTTCGGGATCGAGCGTGCCGGCGTGGCCTGCCTTTTTGGCGTCCATAGCCCAGCGGACCTTGTTCACTACCGCGTTCGAGGTGATGCCGGTGGGTTTATTAATCACCAGCCAGCCCGATATATCGCGGCCATTTTTGCGTCTGCGTCCCAAGGGTGTGCTCCGGTTCAGGTTAGATTGTGGCGTTTAGTGTGGCTGCGCCTGCGCGTCAACGGGGGATCACGGTGCCGACGATAACACCAAGCGGGAACCCTGTGTCGTTGCGGTTCAGATCGGGGGCATAGAGACGCGAAACCTTGCCGTCGAAGTAAAGCGCGTTTGGCGTGTTCAAATAATCGCGGAACAGGGAGCCGAATTCATGGAAAGTGACGCGGGTGTCGGAGATTACGAAAAAGGCGCGGGTGCCATCTGGTGAAACGCCGACGCCGTTGCGGATGTAATGCGTGGTGGAATTGATCAGGAAGCGGGGGTGCAAGGCGCCATTGATCACCAGCATTGGGCCAGATTGGGTGGCATAGGTGCAGGCAGGGGGCGCTGCGCGAAAGGCGTTGGTTTCGATTACTGCCATTGCCTGCTTGCCAAAGCAGAAAACACCGTTGGGTTTGAGGCCGAAGTTGCCGTAAGTACCGCCGTCAGCGATGGGGGCGATTTCTGCGCCGCTCTCGATGAACAGGCCGACAGGTGCGCGGTCTTGATGATACATGCCCGCGTTCATAGCAAAGCCGAGGGTTTGGTTCTGGTTCACGAGGGCGTCGTTGATTTGGCCAAAACTGCCGTAGAGTTTACCGCTGACATCCGAGTGGAACAGGCGCAGATCATCGGTGAGCGAGATTTCGCATATGGTGTAGTCGTTGGATTTATAGGTCCGGGTTTCGCAAGCGGATGCCGCGCTGGGCAGGGTGAGGAGGATGGCCAGAAGGGTGCGGATCATTCGCCGCCTCCATCGCTTTCTCCTTCACCCGTGCCTTGGGTGTCACGCATCACATCATCCTGTGCCAGCATCCGGCGGGTGTCGTCCATTTGATCAAAGGTTTCGTCGATCAGGAAGCGTATTTCGGGTGAGTATTTCAGGGCCAGCGTTTTGGAAACAGCGCGGCGGATTTCATAGCGGTTGGTGCGCAGGGCCAGCAGGGCTTCGTCTTTGCCCTTGCCACCCAAGGGCAGGATAAATGCAGTGGCCACACGCAGGTCGGGTGATGTGCGGACCTCGCCCACAGTGATCGACATGCGGTTCAGGTCCGGATCGTGGATATCGCCACGGTGCAGGATGTCGGACAGCGCACGGCGGATCAATTCACCGACGCGCAACTGGCGCTGGGTTGGACCGCGCGAGGAATGATGTGTTTGCTTTGCCATGATGTGCATCTAAGCAGGTTGCGCAGCTGGTGCAAGCGGGGCAAACTGATCAGGCAGCGTTAAAGGAGCTAAAATGAGCGAT
>JAFLKA010000273.1 GCA_022712735.1 Marinosulfonomonas sp.
ACGGGCGACGCGCTCGGTCTGGAAGGTGTCGATGCCTTCCATCCCCTTGTCGCGCATCGGGTCGGGGCCAAAGGCAAAGCCGTGTAAAACAACACCCAAAAACCCGAATATCAGCGAATTGAACAGCCCACCCGCCGCGTAGCCAGCGATAAACAGCCCGATCCCGGTCAGCACTGATCCGAATATCTTGCGCGGAATAGCAGGGCGGCGCGCCACACGCCGTGCGTCATATGCTTTATGTGCTTTGACCCCGTCGCGGGTCAGCCAGGCGGCCAATATTAGCACACCAAAGGCCAGCAAGGTTAATGCCATCCCTTCGGGGTTTTTAAAAAATGCGCGAAAGATTAACGGCAGCGGGGCAAAGAACAGGAGGTTCGCCCGCCAGCCCGCACCAATGTCTGCCGGAATATCGGCGGGTTTACTGCCGCGATTAATGCTTGCATCGGGGCTGAATTTTCCACCAAAGCGCTTTGCCATCATACGCCTCCAAACAGCGAGACGTAAAAGATCAGCCCGACCAGCAATGTAAACGACAGTTTTTGAAGCCCGCTTCCAGACATGAATCCTCCCTAGTGTCCTGACATCTATAGGCTAATCACAGCGCCCATACCAGCCCGACCAAACGTCGCT
Organism: Marinosulfonomonas sp.; assembly: GCA_022712735.1. Next base: position 631 of record JAFLKA010000273.1, read on the forward strand.
AGTCTTTGTAATCCACCTTGCGTTCGGCATCCAGTTTGCGCGCGTAACCCGACTGGATCATTTCGACCAGAACCAGCACCACAATCGAGAAATAGAAGGTGGTTTTGGACATCGGCAGCAACGCATGGCCAAAGATTTTGATCTGCAAACTGTCGTCGTGCATCGCATGCGCCGCGGCAGGGCCAGCTTCGCCCAACAACACCACGCCAACGATCAGCAGGATGAACAGGCCCAGCACTTCATACATGCGGTTCTTTTCCAAAAATGCAGTCACCCCGTCGGCCAGCGCCAGCATGGCTAGACCCGAGGCCAAGATGGCAATTGCCAACACCGGAAATACATCGGTGATGGCCAGCGCCGACAGCACGGAATCAAAGCTGAAGATCAGGTTCATCATCACGATCATCACCACCACTTGGGTGGCGGATTTGCCCTTTTTGTGGCTGACATCGGTGTCCAGATGCTCGACCGACAGCATGTGGGTGATTTCCTTGAACGCCGTATACATGATGAACACGCCGCCAACGATAAACACCGAAGTGGCAAAATTGATGCCGCCCTCGATAATGCCGGGCATGTTAAAGATATAGAATGGCGTCGACATCGCCGCGATCAGTTTGATCATCACAAACAGCAGCACCACCCGCAGCGCAACCGCAATAATGATGCCCCAGTAACGCACCGATTTTTGCTTGTCGGCAGGGGCGCGTTTGCTCTCGATACTGATATACAGCAGGTTATCGAACCCCAGCACCGCCTGAAGGAAGATCAGCACCATCAGGTTACCGGCGTTTTCAATTGTTAATAGATCGGTCATGTCACGCGCCTTTGTCTACAAAATAAGATTATGGATACATACGGGTTGGCGGCAGCTTTGCAAACGGCCTTATTTGCGACGCCGCTTTGGCTTTGGTTTGGGCTTCTGGCTTGGTGTCGCCTTCATGCCCAACTGGTCGCGCAGCACGCGTTGCTTGATTTCCTCAACCTCGCCCGCTTTTAGTTCCCCCAGCTGGAAGGGACCGAAACTGATGCGGATTAGGCGGTTCACTTTCAAACCAACCTCGCCCAATGCGCGCCTGATCTCGCGGTTCTTGCCCTCGCGCAAGCTCACCGTCAGCCACGCATTGGCCCCTTGCTGACGGTCAATCGCTACATCAAACGGCTGAAACCGCTCGCCTTCAACGGTCACACCTTTACGCAGTGGATCTAACGCCTTGTCATTCGGGCGCCCGTTGACCCGCACGCGGTATCTGCGCAGCCAACCGGTGGCGGGCAACTCCAGCTTGCGCTTCACCCCGCCGTCATTGGTCAGCAGCAACAGACCTTCGGAATTGATATCGAGCCGCCCGACGCTGACCACGCGGGGCAAATCCTTGGGCAGATTGGCAAACACCGTATCGCGGCCCTTCTCGTCGCGCTCGGTGGTCACCAGGCCGATCGGCTTGTGATACAGCCACAGCCGCGCCACATCAGGCTCGCCCACTTCCGCGCCATCGACCACGATCTTGTCGGCAGGGGTGACATTCAGGGCAGGGCTGTCGATCAGCTTGCCGTTGACGCTAACGCGGCCCGCCGCAATCATCCGCTCGGCCTCGCGCCGTGAGGCTAGACCCGCGCGGGCCATGACTTTGGCGATACGCTCGCCTTTTGGTGTTTCATTTTCCATGCCCTGCTCTAACCCGCGCGTCTAAAAATGAAAAGCAGCTTGGCAAAAACTGCAACACAGGGCAAACCTGACCCCATGAGCCAATTCACCAGCCATATGGACGCCGCCCTTGAACAGGCCCGTGCTGCCGCCAAACGTGGCGAAGTCCCCGTGGGGGCCGTTATCATCGCCCCGAATGGTGAAATCACCGCCCGCGCCGGCAACCGCACCCGCGAGTTGAACGACCCCACAGCGCATGCCGAAATCCTCGCCATCCGCGCCGCTTGCGCTGCCATTGGTTCGGAACGTCTGGCGGGATATGACCTTTACGTGACGCTCGAGCCATGCCCGATGTGCGCCATGGCCATCTCGGCGGCCCGCATCAATCGCCTCTACTACGCCGCCTCCGACCCGAAATCCGGCGGCATCAGCCAAGGCCCGCGTATCTTCACCCATCCCCAAGCGCATCACGTGCCGGAAATCTACGACGGCATCAACGCGGCAGAATCCGAGACCCTGCTCAAAGCCTTCTTCAAATCACGCCGCCCCTGATCTTCTTCTT
>JAFLKA010000439.1 GCA_022712735.1 Marinosulfonomonas sp.
TTCCAAAACCGCAGGGTGCAAATCCCCCTCGCGTTGCAGCGGAGCCAGCACTTCGCTGCTCACCCGCCCCGCCTCGGTCAGGATCGCCTCGACCATATCCGGCGTGGCCTCGGCAAACCGGTCAGTTCCCGCCACCTGATCCAGCCCGACCACATGATCAAACAGGAATTGAAAATCCGAAATAGGGGCGCGGTATGGCATCGGAATATTTCCTTTTATCACAGGCGGCTTGGAATTTACGCGCAGCTTGGCTATGTCACGCATGACTTAGGGTAGCCTAACCGATGCCACCCGCCTATCAACAGAAACGCAGCGTCAGACATGACAGATGTAACAACCCAAATGCTGGATGCCAAGGATACAGGCATCAATCGCGCCGCCAAAATTCTGCGTGGCGGTGGGCTTGTCGCGTTTCCAACCGAGACCGTCTACGGCCTGGGTGCCGACGCCCGCAATGGTCGCGCTGTTGCCCGTATATTCGAGGCCAAATCCCGCCCCGCCTTCAACCCGCTGATCGTGCATGTGGCAACCTTAGAGATGGCCGAACAAATCGCTGTGTTTAATGAGGACGCCCGACGCCTCGCCGCCGCCTTCTGGCCCGGCCCGTTAACGCTGGTGCTGCCCCTGCGCCCCGACGCTGGCCTGTCACCGCTGGTCTCGGCAGGCCTGCCCACCATCGGCATCCGCCTGCCAGCACATCCCGCCGCCCAAAAATTGCTCACAGCGCTCAACAGCCCCATCGCCGCCCCCTCGGCCAACCTGTCTGGTAAAATCAGCCCAACCACGGCGGCCCATGTCGCGGCTGGCCTGTCTGGCCGCATCGATGCAATCCTTGACGCTGGCGCTTGCGATGTCGGCCTCGAAAGCACCATCATCAGCTTTGATCCTGTGCCATGCCTGCTGCGATCCGGTGGCTTGCCGCATGAGGCAATCGAGACCTGCCTCGGCACCCCCCTCGCCATCCACACAGCAACCGAAACCCCCAACGCCCCCGGCCAGCTCACCTCGCACTACGCCCCAACCGCCCCGATACGCCTGAACGCCAAAACCAAACACGCGGGTGAACTCAAACTCGGCTTCGGACCAGACCCCGAGGCCGACCTGAACCTCTCGCCCTCTGGTGATCTAATCGAAGCCGCCGCCAACCTGTTCCATCATCTACATGAACTGGACGCCAAAAATGCGACAGCAATCGCCGTCGCCCCGATCCCGAACACCGGACTTGGCCTCGCCATCAACGACCGCCTAACGCGCGCCGCGGCTCCCCGCTCTTAAGTCGTTTCTTTTTTGTGAAAATATCCTCGCCGAAGGCATCAAAAAAATTATGCCCGCCCCGCCGTCGCCGACAACATCAACGCATCAACGCCAAGCAATTTCAGCGCTGCCGTCCATTTATCTGCGTCCGGCACATCAAACACAACTTCCGCTGTTGCATCACAAGTCAGCCAGCCGTTTTGCTGGATTTCGCTTTCCAACTGTCCGGCACCCCAGCCCGAATACCCCAATGTCAGCAACGCCGCTTTCGGGCCTTCCCCCTTGGCAATGTCCTTTAAAACATCCCGCGTGGCCGTCATGCCAAACCGCTCGTCCACCTGCAGGGTCATATCCTCCAGATCATAATCCGCGGAATGCAGCACAAACCCGCGGCCCAATTCGACCGGCCCGCCAAAATAAATCCGTGTGGCCTCACCGCCCACTGCCTCAATCTCCAGTTGCTTTAACAACTCGGTAAACGTCACCTCGGGTGTTGGCTTGTTAATAATCAGCCCCATCGCCCCGTCATCCGAATGGGCACACATATAGACCACGCTTTTATCAAAGCGCGGGTCACCCATTCCGGGCATGGCAATCAACAGCTTGCCGCATAGATTGACGCTCTCGTCTGGCATTTCCATTCTCCCAGAATGGGGTGCCAGCCGCGCATGTGCAAGACCCGCAAATCACCGCACCCCGTTTCGGTCGCTCAAATGTGACTTCCCTTACCCGAATTCATGCCTATGTTCCCTTCATGATCAAACGAATCCTCATTTTCTGCCTGTTGCTTGCCAGCCCGCTCACCGCCAACGCCCAATCCGGCGCTCCGATCCCTGACAACGTGATGCAGCTGTCGGTGCTGCAAGGCTGGCGCACCGCAAAAGGCACCCATATGGCGGCGCTGCGCATCCAGTTGCAACCAGGCTGGAAAACCTATTGGCGCGCGCCAGGCGATGGCGGTATTCCCCCGCAATTCGACTGGTCCGGCTCAAAAAACATCGGCTCTGTGCAATTCCACTGGCCCCGCCCCAAAGTCGCCTACATCAACGGTCTACGCACCATCGGCTATTCAAACGAGGTGATCATCCCGATCGAATTTTCCCCCCGCAGGGCAGGCCAACCGCTGACCCTGAAAGGCCGCGTCGATCTGGGCGTGTGCAACGACATCTGCATCCCCGTCAGCATGACATTCTCCGCTGCCCTGCCCGCAGGCAACACCAAACCGGACCCGATGATCCGCGCAGCACTGAAACAGGCCCCGATGTCGGCCCGCAAGGCAGGCGTCAGCACCGTCACCTGCGCGATTGAGCCAATTTCCGACGGGCTGCGCGTGACAGCCACAATCACCATGCCCTCGACCGGCACAGGCGAAGTCACTGTCATTGAGGCCCCCGATCAATCAATCTGGGTCGCCGAGGCCACAACCAAACGCAGCGGCAACACCCTGACCGCCACCACAGAAATGGTGCCACCGTCAAACGCGCCATTTATGCTGGATCGCTCAAAGATACGCATTACCGTGATCGGATCGAACCGCGCCGTGGATATTCTGGGCTGCACAGGGTAGACACGTGGCTTGCCGTTTTCTGAAACCAATGTGAAAACCAAAAGGATTTGTGTTGGAGGAGGTCGCACGAATGGCAACCAGCGACCCTTGCGACAGTAAAGTTGGCGTTGTTAACGACCCCTTAGTTGGGTTAACAGGATGCGAACGACAGGCCGATCCTGCGCCCGAGATTTAGAAAGCCCACACATCCTATGTCTGATCCGTGCATGAAAATGGTATTGGTAACACCCGAAATTCCGTACAATACCGGTGCTATAGGACGGACCTGTGTAGCGCTAAATCTGGAACTGATCCTGATCAAACCTTATGGGTTTTCCCTCGACGAAAAAGCAGTGCGCCGCGCCGGAACGAATTATTGGAAGCATGTTCATCTCAGCGAATACGACGACTGGCAAAGCTTTTTGGCGGATCGAAAGCCACCGCGCGACAGCCTTTATTTCTTTGAGGAAGATGGCGCACAAAGCGTTTACGATCCTGACTATCAACACGATGCTTATCTGGTTTTCGGTTGTGAATCCAAAGGCCTGCCAATCGAGATATTAGAGGGCATGGAGGATCGAATGTTTAATTTGCCGATGCGTAGCCCGCTTGTCCGCTCCCTTAACTTGGCAAACGTCGCCACAGCGGTAATTTATCAAGCTATGCGCCCTCAACTGGGCGGTTAAAACCTGCCCCTCACAACATCACCCCGCCCGCTTGCGCACCCCATACGCCAGCGCCCCGCCAACATAAGCCACCAGCGCCAGCACCGCTGACCCCGCGATAAACAGCGCAAACGCCGCCAGCATCATCCGCGGGCTATCGCTGGCGATGGACAGAACACCTCGCACCACATCCGGCATAGCACCTTGCACCAGAACCGCACCCAGCGTTGCTGCGAACAGCGCGGCAATGCCCAGCGCCACAGCCGCAGTTGTCATCCACACCATCGCCCCGCGCCGCCCCGCATGCATCGCACGCCGTAGCGCGGCAAACTGGCGACCGAAGTCCTGCTGCATCGCCAGCAGCGCCGGCACCAGCAGCAACACCAGTATCAACCCGAACCCCAAACCGTAAACCAGCGTGATCACCGTCGGTTTCAAAAACTGCGCTTGGCTTGATTTTTCAAACAACAGCGGCGCCAGCCCCAAAACCGTGGTCAATGTGGTCAGCATTACGGGGCGCAACCGGTCCGCCGCCCCGTCAATAATCGCCGGAATTAACCCGCGCTCGCGGGCGTATTCATCGACCGTGGTGATCAAAACGATTGAATCATTGATGATAATCCCTGTCATCCCGATCATCCCGACCACGGTGAACATCGACAGTGGCACATCCCACGCCATATGGCCGTAAATCGTGCCGACCAACCCGAACGGGATGATCGCCATCACCACGATGGGGCGCGTCCAGCTGGAGAATATCCACGCCAGCGTCAGGAATATCCCGATCAGACACAGACCGAACCCGACCATCGCATCCGACAGGAATTCCTCTTCTTGCTCGGCCAGCCCCGCCATGATCGATTCAACGCGAAAATTACTCTCGATTTCAGGCAGAATCACCTCGCGGATTTCGTCCATAATCTCGGCGGCACGCGCGGGGTCATCCTCGGATATATCCCCGGTGACCGACACCAGCCTGATGCCGTTTTCCCGATGCACCGTGGAAAAACCCGACTTGCTGGCAACCGACACAATATCGGTCAGCGGCACATATTGCCCCGCCATGGTGCGCAGCTGGGTGCGTTCCAGAAAATCCGCCGCCTGCTCGCTGTCGGGCAGCTCCACCCGAATGGCCGCTGACCGCGCCCCGTCAGGATAGGTCGCCGCCTCGATCCCGTTCAGACGGTTGCGTAAAACACGGCCCAACCCGTCAATGGTAAAGCCCAGCGCCTGTCCTTGCGGCGTCAATTCCAGTATCAGCTCGGCCTTGTCATAGGCCAGACTGTCCTCGACCCCCGACACTTCACCAAATTGCGCCACAGCGGTTTTCAAC
>JAFLKA010000118.1 GCA_022712735.1 Marinosulfonomonas sp.
TTGGCGTATTGGTCATACGACGACAGGGCATAACCGCCCGTTGCAACAAAATCGAGTACCGCGCCAAACGCCTGCCGGGAAAGTTCTTCCCACGGCGCGGAAACCGTAATTTCATTGAAAAGATCATCAGCATCAAATTCTCCGGCACAAGCGCATCCCAATATGTGTTGAGCCAATACATCACGCTTTATGCCCATGGGTGGTTCACTGTCCTGCTCGCCAAGTTTTGCTGCCACTCTGGCTGCTTCACACTCGAGCACTTCAAAGCGGTTCGATGGCACAAATACTGCCCGGCTCGGTTCATCCAGCCGGTGGTTGGCCCGGCCGATCCGTTGCAGAATGCGGCTTGACCCCTTGGGTGCGCCAACATTGATCACCAGATCCACATCACCCCAGTCAATGCCCAGATCAAGGGTTGAGGTGCAAACCACCGCCCGCAACTTTCCACCGGTCATTGCCGCTTCAACCTTGCGGCGCTGGCCGACATCGAGCGAGCCGTGATGCAGCGCAATCGGCAAATGGTCCTCATTGGACTCCCACAAATCCTGAAACAGCCGTTCGGCCTGTGAGCGGGTATTGACAAATACCAGCGCCAGTTTTGTTTTGCCGATCAGCTGATAAATTTCAGGGATGGCATAACGGGCCGAATGTCCCGACCATGGCAACCGCTCAGCGGTTTCAAGAATGGAAATTTGCGGTATCGCCCCGGCGGTTCCCATCACCAGCCGGGCCGGGTTGCTGTCAACTCCAAGCCATTGGCAAAGCAATTGCGGCTCGGCCACTGTTGCTGACAACCCAATGCGCCGGGCCTCTGGTGCCAATGTTGCAATCCGGCTCAGGGCCAAAGACAGCAACAGGCCGCGTTTGGAGGCAACCAGTGCATGCAATTCATCCAGCACGATGTATTTTAGTGAGGCAAAAAATTTACTCGCCCCTTCATGGGCAATCAGCAACGATGCCTGTTCCGGCGTGGTGATCAAAATGTCTGGCGGGTTATATCGCTGGCGGCTCTTTTTTGATTGCGGCGTGTCACCGGTGCGGGTTTCAACGCTGATATCAAGCCCCATTTCTGTGATTGGGGTTTCCAGATTGCGCGCGATATCAACCGCCAGCGCTTTCAGGGGGGAAATATACAGGGTATGAACCCCATCAGATTTGTTTGTTGCCAAGTCAACCAGGCTGGGCAAAAACCCGGCCAGTGTTTTACCCCCACCCGTCGGGGCGATCAGCAAACAGGTTTGCCCGTTTGCCGCATGTTCAAGCACCGCCAATTGGTGCGCTCTCGGGCGCCAGCCACGTGACTTGAACCAGCGGCCAAAAACCGGCAGCAGGTCACTTTGCGTATTGACGGATGACGACTCAGATAGCATGGGTAAACCTTAAACCGAATTTGCGAGATCTGAAAACAGCATGACAAATAGTATTACCCACAAAAGGGTATTGGCCGTTGCCGTGCCGATCATGCTGTCAAACCTCTCAGAACCCCTGATCGGCATTGTTGATACAGCCGTTCTGGGCCAACTTCCAGAACCGCACTATATCGGTGCCATTGCCGTTTCGTCGCTGATTTTCACCATAATCTATTGGGGTTTTGGCTCACTACGCATGGGCACCGGCGGTTTGGCAGCGCAAGCCTTTGGTGCCGGTGACATGACCGAATTGCGGGCCGTTCTGGTTCGTGCGCTGATGATTTCCAGTGTTATTGGTATCATTGTTGTTGGCGTTGGGCCATTTATAGAGGTGTTCTCATTCTGGCTGCTTGAAGCCTCCTCGGCGGTGGAAACAGAAGCCCGGATTTATTTCGAAATCCGCATCTGGTCAGCCCCCTTTGCCCTTGCCAATTATGTCATGCTGGGCTGGTTAATCGGCATGGGTAAAACCGGCTATGCTTTTGCGATACAACTGGTGCTTAACCTGTCCAATGTGGTTCTTGATGTGTTTTTCGTCTGGGGCCTGTCAATGACCGCCGATGGCGTTGCCTATGGTACATTGCTGGCTGAAATTATTGCTGCTGCATTTGGCGGAATTTTGATCTGGCGGGTGCTGGCAAAAATCGGCGGGGAGTGGTCCGAGGAACGAATACTGCACAAACCGTCAATCATTCGCACCATTTCAGTCAATGCCGATATCATGGTCCGCAGCCTTTCCCTGACATTTGCCTTTGCATTTTTTACCGCCCAGGGTGCCAAGGTCAGTGACACGATTATTGCTGCAAACGCCATCCTCATGCACCTGTTGATCACCAGCGCCTATTTCCTTGATGGATTTGCTGTTGCGGTTGAGGCGCTGGCCGGGCAGGCGGTCGGGGCCCGCAATCGCAAGCTGTTTTGGCAATCGGTAAAACTGACGGCGTTGTGGGGGGCAATTATTTCTGTTTTTGTGGCTTTAACTTACGCGATCATCGGTCCTTATTTTATCGATCTTTTGACCGTGAACGAGGCCATCCGCCTAACCGCCCGCACCTATCTTTGGTGGGCTGTTGCAGCTCCGGTAATTGGCTTTGCCTGTTTTTTGCTCGATGGTATTTTCACTGGTGCCACTCGCACCAAAGACCTGCGCAACATGATGTTGTTGTCGGTGATGATTTATCTGGCCGCCTGGTATGTCCTGACGCCTGTTTACGGCAATCATGGACTGTGGGCAGCATTGATGATTTTTTTCATTGTCAGGGCAATTACCCTGGTTGCCAGAATGCCACCCCTGATACGGGCGCTATTTTAAAATCGCTTCGACATTCTCAATCGGACGCCCGATGGCCGCTTTGCCATTTGTAATAACAATTGGCCGTTCGATCAAAATCGGATTGTCGACCATCGCTTCAATCAGCACATCGTCGTTCAGATCAGGGTCATCCAATCCAAGTTCCTTGTAAACCGCCTCACCACGCCGGATAATGTCGCGTGGCCCTTTGCCAAGCATGGTCAAAATATCAATCAGTTCCAAAGAACTGGGCGTGTCTTTGAGATATTCAATCACCAAAGGCTCGATGCCTTTTGATTTGATCAGGTCTAGTGTTGCCCGCGATTTTGAGCAGCGTGGATTATGCAGAATTTTTGTCATTAAAGCCTCGTGTCTAAATCCATTTATCGACATTGCTGCCGACGGCGTTTCCTATGGAACTGAGATTGTGTTTGGCGAGCAGTTTTACAAGGTCTTTGTTGATATCATTTGCCAGCTGTGGCCCCTTGTAAACCATGGCCGAATAAAGTTGCACCAATGAGGCCCCGGCAGCAATTTTAGCAAAGGCCTGTTCGGCGTTTGAAACTCCGCCAACCCCAATCAGCGGCAGCTTGCCAGCGGTCAGTTTGCTGGCCCTGGCAAGCATGCGGGTGGACAATTCAAACAGCGGCTGGCCGGACATGCCACCAGCTTCATTGCGGACATCTGATCGCAGGCCATGGCGCGACAAGGTAGTGTTGGAGATAATCAATCCATCAACCGCCCCGGCCATGCACACTTGGCAGATATCAGCCAGTTCATCATCAATCAGATCGGGGGCAATTTTCAGCAGCATCGGTGTGGTGCTTTTGAGTTCTTTGCGCGTGTCATTGAGGCGGTCAAGCAGGCCGGTTAGTTCCTGGCGCGATTGCAGACCCCGCAGGCCCGGCGTGTTAGGTGAGGAGATATTGACAGTCAAATAATCAGCGATGGTATGAAATGTTTCAATGCCCTGCACATAATCGCCCTCACGATCATCAGATGTCTTGTTGGCCCCGATATTGACCCCGACAACGCCGGTCCTTTCGCGTCCCTTCAGTCGAGCCAGCACCGCATCGGCGCCATGGTTGTTAAACCCCATGCGATTGATAACCGCCTTGTCCTCAGGCAGTCGAAACAACCTTGGTTTGGCATTTCCCTGTTGCGCGAGCGGGGTAACGGTTCCCACCTCAACAAAGCCAAAGCCCTGT
>JAFLKA010000400.1 GCA_022712735.1 Marinosulfonomonas sp.
ATCCCCGAGAAGCCGCAGATTGACTCGAACGACACCCCCGAACTAGCCACCGGCTTCGTCTACCTTATGAAGTCAGGAAAGCACTACAAAATCGGCCATACAAACTCGCTGGATCGCCGTCAGTATGAAATCGGCCTGCAACTCCCCGAAAAGATCGAGCCGATCCATAGCATCGAAACCGATGATCCCAGCGGTATAGAAGCCTATTGGCATAACCGGTTTAAGGACAAGCGATTGAATGGCGAGTGGTTCTCTCTTTCGTCAAGTGATGTGCGAACATTCAAAAAGCGAAAATTCATGTAATCACGAACAATGCCACCCACCGTTTGCAATTCACCACCCCAAATCAATACAAGAAAAGATCAGCCCTCCCCACATGACCCGTTTCAATCATATCCCCGCCCAGACCCGTGGCATCCTGCTGATGATCGCCGCGATCTTTGCCTTCACTGTGCTGGATCTGGTCGCCAAATCCCTGACCATGCGGGTCGGGGTGATGCAGACCCTTTGGGCGCGCTACGCAGGTCAAACCCTGATCGTGTTCCTGATCATCCTGCCCAAACTGAAATCCCGATTGCGCACCGCCTATCCCAAACTGCAACTGCTGCGCGCCCTGTTCATGCTCGGGGCCACCACATTCTTTTTCACCGGCCTGTCGCACCTTGGTCTGGCCGAAATCACCGCCATCATGGATATCAGCCCCGTCTTGATCACCCTCGGGGCGGCCCTGTTTTTAGGCGAACGCTTCGGACCCCGCCGTGCCTTCGGGGTCGTTGCTGCGCTGATCGGCGCAATGATCATCATCCGGCCCGGCGCAGGCGTGCTCTCGCTCTATGCCCTGCTGCCGGTCGGGGCCGCTATCTGCTACACCGGCTTTGCCTTGGCCACCCGCTTTGTCGGGCACGGCGAAAACGTCTGGACCTCGCTGTTTTACGGCGCGGTGCTGGGCGGTTTTATCTTCACCGCCATCATCCCGTTTTACTGGCAAACCCCCGACACCATCGCCATTCTGCTGATGATCCTCATCGGTATCATCTCGACCGTGCCGCATTTCCTGCTGATCCAGTCCCTGAGTCTGGCCGAAGCCAGCGTGGTCGCCCCGTTCGGCTATGTCGGCTTGCTGTTTGCAACCGTCTGGGGGATGATATTTTTCGGTGACTACCCCGACGCCTACACTTATCTGGGCGCCTTTATTATCGTCGCTGCGGGGGTCTATGTCTGGCACCGCGAGAACCATAGTAAAGAAATGTAATGAGTGAAGCAAAAGCAACAATCCTCCTGCTTGGTGCTGCCGGTTTCATCGGCCAGCACATCGCCTTTGCCTTGCGCGATGCGGGCTACACCGTGCTGGCCTCTGCCCGCAACACCACCCGCCTTGACGCAATGGGTTTCCAAACCCTGCAAGCCGACCTGACCGATCCGCAAACCCACAACCCCGATTTCTGGCGGCCCCATCTGAAAACCTGCACCCATGTTATCAACTGCGCAGGCCTGCTGACGGGCACCGATCACGCCTTCCAGTCCGTCCACGTCACCGCCCCCGCCGCCGTATATGCAGCCATGCCCAATGACGCCCAAACCATCCTGATCTCCGCCGTCGGCACAAACGCCGCAACCCCCTTCGCCCACTACCGACGCCTTGGCGAAGAGGCTGCCCAAACCGCGCCGCCCCCCGCCACCATCCTGCGCCCCAGTCTGGTGTTGGCCGATGGCAGCTACGGCGGCTCGTCCTTGGCCCGTGCGCTGGCCGCCCTGCCCTATGTTACCCCCGTGATTGGCAATGGCGCACAGACCTTCAACCCGATCCACGCCGCTGACCTTGCCGCTCTGGTGATCGAGGCGATGCAGAACCCCGCCACCAACCCCGTTGAGGTCGGCGGCCCCGAAACCGTCAGCCAAACCACTATGCTGGCCAACCTACGCCAATGGCTCGGCCTACGCCCTGCCCGCACATGGCACATCCCGCTCCCGATCGCCCGCATCATGGGGCGCATCGGCGACTGCTTACGCCTCGCCCCGATCTCGGCCACATCAGTGCAACAACTGGAACAAGGTGTCGCCACCGACATCACCACGCAAACCGACCACTTCAAAACCAAGCCCCGCGCCTTTACCACTTTCCTGACCGCACGCCCCTCCCAAACCCAGGACCTGTGGCACGCACGCCTCTACCTGCTGCGCCCCGTTCTGCGCCTGACGCTGGCCGTGATGTGGCTCGCCTCCGGCCTGATCGGCCTGCTGCTGCCGGCCGAGGCGTTCCTACCCGCTGTCACCGGCATGCTGCCTGACACTGTGCTGATCACCGCCGCCCGTATCACCGGCATCATCGACCTGCTGATCGCACTGGCCCTGTTTCGCGCCTACAGGCTCAAATCGCTGACATGGGTGCAATTTGCCATGGTCGCGGGCTACACCGTGGGCCTGACCCTGATCGCGCCCGCCCTCTGGGCTGAACCCTTCGGTGGGTTGCTGAAAAATCTGCCAATCCTCGTGCTGATCCTGATCCACCGTGTGTTGGAGGAGGAAAGATAATGGATCCGTATCTCACCCTGAAATGGCTGCACATCCTGTCCTCGACTGTGCTGTTTGGCACCGGCATGGGCACTGCCTTCCAGATGGTCTGGGCATGGCGCACCCAGCGGGTTGAAACCATCCACTCCGTTGCCTCCGGCGTCGTGGTCGCCGACTGGATCTTCACCACCCCCGCCGGCCTCCTCCAACCGCTCACCGGCTACCTGTTGATCGCACAACAAGGCTACGGCTGGGATGAGCCGTGGCTCTTGCTCACCTACGCGCTCTACACGCTGGCCTTCCTGTGCTGGGCCCCCGTCGTGCACCTGCAAATCCGCATCCGCAATATGGCCAAAGATGCCCTCACCACCGACACCCCACTCCCCGCCCTCGCCCACAAATACTTCCGCATCTGGTTCGCACTGGGCTGGCCCGCCTTCATCGCCCTGACAGGCATCTTCTGGCTGATGGTCAACCGCCCCGATCTCTGGGGCTAGCCCTTTCTTCTTGCCTAAAATACCTCCGCCGGAGGCCCACCCGAGCGTAAGCGAGACATAAAGCAGCCCGATAGGGCTTCCATTAAACTGCCCTTGCCCCTCAGCACAAAATCCCTACCTGTAACAGATCACAAAAGGACCAGATATGCGACTCGCCGGACCCGACATCGCCCGCTTTATCGCATTCACTGGCATGGTGCTGGTCAACTTCCGCATCGCGGCACAGGTCTCGGGCACACACGACTGGGCCTTCCAGATCACCCACCTGTTTGAGGGACGTGCTGCCGCCCTGTTCCTGCTCGCCATTGGCTTGCTGAACCAGATCATCTTCCCCGCCGACATCCTGCATTATTATGGCGTCTATTTCCTCTGCGCGATCCCGATGATGCGCCTGTCGCCATGCGGCCTGATGATCGCATCCATCCTGATCCTTGCGCTGTCTTTCGCCATGCTGATCGGCCTGAATTACGAGGCCGGATGGAATTGGATCACACTGGAATGCGGCGATTTCCGGACCGTCAAAGGCTTCATCCGCAACCTGTTTTATAACGGCTGGCATCCGGTATTTCCGTGGATCACCTTCCTGCTGTTTGGCATGGCGCTGGCAAAGACGAACCTCGCGAAACCAGCAACCCAATTCAAATTGCTGATCGGCGGTATAATCTGGACCATTGCATCACAATCCTCAGCCACAGCTTCCAGAACGAACTGGAGCTGCGCGAACTGATGGGGCTATCCCCCGGCCCGCTCTACATCCTCGCGGGCATCGGCACCTCAACGGCGATGATCGGCACCACCCTGCTGGCTACCCCGCTGCTGACCCGCCTTAACATCGCCACATGGCTTGCCACCCCGGGCCGCCAGACCCTGACGCTCTACGCCGCCCACATCCTGATCGGCATGGGCATCCTTGAGGTATTAGGTAAACTCGACGGCTCCCTATCCTCGCCCGCAATCTTCACCATCGCAATCGCCTTTGCGACATTAACGTCGTTGTATGCGCAGCTCTGGTCCCGTATCAATCCACGGGGGCCGTTGGAGGCCCTGATGCGCAAGATCACCGAAGGGCACACCAAATGAAATCCGTCAAAGACTACATCCGCACCATCGTCGACTTCCCGCACGAGGGGATTATGTTTCGCGATGTCACCACCCTGTTTGCCGACCCGCGCGGGTTTCGCATGGCGATCGACCAGATGTTGCACCCCTACGCCGGCATGCAAATCGACAAGGTTGTGGGTCTAGAGGCCCGCGGCTTTATCATCGGCGGTGCCATCGCGCACCAGCTCACCGTCGGCTTTGTGCCGATCCGCAAAAAAGGCAAACTGCCCGGTGCGGTGATTTCCGAGGCCTACACGCTGGAATACGGCGAAGCGGTGATGGAAATCCACGACGACGCCATCAAGGCAGGCGAGCGCATTCTGGTGGTCGATGATTTGCTGGCCACCGGCGGCACAGCGGCGGCGGGGATCAAACTGATTGAACGGTTGGGCGGCGAGATCGTCTCAACCTCGTTTATCATAGACCTGCCGGAGCTGGGCGGGCGCAAAGTGCTGGAAGACATGGGCATGGACGTGCAAGTGCTGTGCGAGTTCGAGGGCGCATAGACTAGAATGCCGTAAACCCTTCTTTAATCAGAATCGCTCTATAGATGTCTTGTCTGTTTGGGAGCAGACTCTGTTTGCAAAACAAAGATGAGCGCCCCGTCACCCCCGATGGGGCGTTCGCTTGTTTGGGCCCCTAGATCATAGATCGAACTTCAAATTACCATTCAAACCCCATCAGGAAAACACGGTGATCTGACCACTCATTGACCCTTGTTGGCTGTGCTCCATGTCATTCTATCACAGCGGCGACTGCGCAATCCCTGTGATGTCCGACGGTTTCCTTTTACAGGAAAGCCTTGCAATACTATGCGGCACGCTGATTAATTCATTTAGATATGAAGAAAGAGAGATTTATCCCTATGGCCAAAGCCTTAACATCTGCAGCCAAGCCAATTGCGCACAGCAGTTTCTATGCGGATGTTATTGATGCAATCGGCTCCAATTCATTTTT
>JAFLKA010000179.1 GCA_022712735.1 Marinosulfonomonas sp.
CCCGAGGGCCAACGATCACATCAATCTCACTGATAAACTCCGCTGAGTACTCCATGGAGAAACTCCTTTCCAAACTACAGGAAAGAACTGAATCGCAGATCGCTACCTCAAGCGTAAGGTGGGTACGGGACAACGCTTACCATTGAGGAACATAATGCCTGAAAGCAGTTTAGAAGCTTTCCCACGAGACAACCCGCACGTTTTAGTCGTATCCGTCACAAATTGCATAAAAGTGCGCCGCGCAAAGCTTCGCGTAAAGATATCTGTATCACTGGCAAAATTCGTCGCCAGGCGATTGCCCGCGAACCAAGGGTGTAAGACAAAAATGAGTATAAAAGGCTCTTTTCTTACGAACTGTTTAGCAAACCGAAAAGCGTAGTCGCAATTATTCTTGGCTAGTTCGTAGGGGTTCAGAATACTCTCAGAAAATTGAACCAAACGCTTTGGTTTTAGGTGGATATCCAAACTGCTACGCGTAGCCTTCTGCTTTTTAGCAAGTTCGGATTGCAACAAAGAGTATCCCTTACCGTAAAGTAACTTTTGTATTTCAGAAACACTTACATCGCCACTCCCCCCAATAGACACGAAGTTCGATGAAAAATCCGAAGATAACTTCTCGTTAAGCCTGTTAACCAACCGTTCATGAAGACCAAAAGCTTTCACATCAAAATACACTGGGCACCCAATAGTAAGCTTTCCATCTAAATCTGATCCATTCGGGTTGAGAATTTCCTTTCCATCCATTGGGGTCTGAACCTCAAACGGAATTTTCGCCTCTAATAGCAAGCCATAAGCGGCAAGCTCAGAAAATCCCCCGTAGGTATTTCGGCTAGTGAGAACCCCTAATAGTTTCACAATTTCTTGTTGGGAGGTGCCAATTTTTGCTAACCCATCCACCCAACGAGCAATAGCGTCATTGTGATGAGAGCAATTGCTCAAATTATAAGCATCGCCATTAAGTGGTTTATTGCAATTTACATCCCAATAATTTTCGTCGTTTGGGCGGGGCAGGCCAGCAACGTATTGGCTGCGCTTTGCAAGTTCTGCCCACCAGTTATGTCTCGTTCGTATCATATTTCTTTACCCATAAATGGTGTGGTTGAGAGCTTCCAATCGGTAATCCCTCCAAATTAGTGGTGTTCACGCGTGAGAATTTTTCTCAGTATAATATCTGAACTTTCATCAAATGAAACATACAGGTTGCGCCTCAGCCTCTTTCCGATTCATCCCACCATCATATACCATTTTCGCCGCCCTTTCCTTAACCAAATCAAAGACTAGCCAGCGAGGGATAGATATATGCATTGGTGCTGGACGCTGATGAAGTCAGGAAAAGTTCAACAATAGTCGGGTTCATTCTCGGATGTCCAATAATTGGTATTTATTTGACTATTTTCTTTGGACGACTGTAACGCGACGCGTTGTACAGTCACGGCCCCAAACTATGCGGAGCCACTCTGGAAGGCTTGGCTTGCTGCGAACGACGGATTCCGTCTTCTCTGTCTGGGCTTTTGTGGCGGCAAGAATTAGCTGTAATCACATTAAAGGTAAATACCATTGACTTATATCGGATTTTGTGAGACTTTATTCCTATCAACGCCACAGATGCATTTACGTTCAAACCTTGCAATCAGCGTTGAAAACACCCAGATAAATTAGATAATACATTTTGCAGACTAACGTCTTTTCTGCAAAATGCACCGAGCAATTAGCTCCGCCAAGACTTACCCAAAACCCTATAACCAGAAATTGACCGCGTTATTCGTGGCCAGAAAGCGTACCCCTATGCCGCCAGACCCGGAGCGATACCGCAAGCATGTCCAACATTTTGACCTGACGGTTACAGAGCAAGACGAGCTTATCCACACAGTTCATGCCATAATGGAAAGCTTTGTGGAGCGGGCGTTTGGGGTTGATCCGGCACAGTTGTGTATTGATCTAAAACCTTCAAAAGGTGCATCGTCAGATGGCGATGTGATAGACTTGGAAAAATCCAAATATCAAAACCTGACCAAAACCTTCAACACGCCGAAAGGAGACGTGTAATACATGCCAAAAGAAACATTTCAGAAAGCTATCATTTATTGCCGCGTGTCCGGTGCGAAACAGGTGCGCGAAGGCGATGGGCTAGGCTCTCAGGAAACCCGCTGCCGTGAATTTGCAAAGTTCAAAAACTACGACGTCGTCAAGGTTTTCAAGGAAGACATCAGCGGCAAGCTCGCTTCGCGTCCCGCCATGATCGACCTGCTGCAATTCCTGCGCCGTTATCGTAAAACTGGCACTGTCGTCATCATTGACGACATCAGCCGCCTTGCACGCGGCTTAGAAGCCCATCTACAACTGCGCGCGTCCTTGGCAAAGGCAGGCGGACGGCTGGAATCTCCGTCTATCGAATTCGGAGAGGACTCTGACAGCATTCTGGTCGAAAACTTGCTTGCCAGTGTTGCCCAACACCAACGCGAAAAGAATGGCGAGCAAACCAAAAACCGGATGCGGGCACGCATGCAAAATGGTTATTGGGTGTTTGGTGCGCCGATAGGCTATAAGTTTGAAACTCGATCTGGCCACGGCAAAATCCTTGTGCGCGATGAACCTGTAGCATCTATCCTTGCCGATGCTATGACGCGATACGCAACGGGTCGTCTTACCTCTCAAGTGGAAGTCAAACGCTTTCTGGATGCCAATCCGATATTCGCAAAATCCCGCACCACTAAGCTGCACCAATCGCGCATCGCTGACCTGTTCTCACGCCCGATTTACGCGGGCTACCTCACGCACGAGAATTGGGGGCTGAACCTGATCCCAGCCAAGCACGAACCGCTAATAAGCTATGAGACGTTTCTGGCAATCCAGAAGCGCGGTGCAGTCACTGCATACGCGCCGACCCGCAAAGACCTGAATGAGGACTTCCCGCTACGTGGTTTCGTCACCTGTGGCCATTGCGACAAGCCCATGACCGCTTGCTGGTCAAAGGGGCGTAGTGCCAAGTATCCGTACTATCTGTGCGATACGAAAGGCTGTGTCGATTACCGCAAGTCCATCCGCAGAGAAAAGATCGAAGGCGATTTTGAAACGCTGCTGGGCGAGCTTGTGCCATCTGCCAACCTATTCGCTATGGCTTTTGATATGTTCCGCGACATCTGGAATGCGCGGCTAGAATCTTCGGAAGAAGAAAAACGCTCCATGCAACGGCAACTATCGCAGATGGATCGCAAGTCGACCCTGCTTCTGGACAAGCTGATCGACACAAACAATGCCACCGTGATCACCGCCTACGAAAACAAACTGCGTGAGATGGAAGAACAAAAGACATTCCTCACCGAGAAAATCAGCAAATGCGGCCAACCGTTGGCACCCTTCGAGCAAATTTATCGAACCGCTTTTGATTTCCTCGCAAACCCCAGTAAACTATGGGCTTCCGAACGGTATGAGGACAAGCGCGCAGTGCTAAAACTGGTGTTTGCCCAACGTCTGCCCTACACCCGAAATGAGGGTTATCGAACCGCTAAAACCTCGTTACCTTTCAAGGCTTTAGAGGGTCTTCACTTGGGAAAATTTGAAATGGTGCCCCCACACGGACTCGAACCGCGGACCTACTGATTACAAATCAGTTGCTCTACCAGCTGAGCTATAGGGGCACTTGAGCTGATTTACGCGGAAGGTGCGCGTCGTGCAAGCCCTGAAAACAATCATTTTGCCATACCTTTGTCCGCAGGCCTATCTGTTGCTTCTGGCCAACAGTAATACCGCCAACATCCCCACACCAATCACCAGCAATGCGGCGGGCGAGGCTTCGCCGATGTTTTCCAGCGATGCCTGTTCATACACAAGCGTCGACAGGGTGTTATAGTTAAACGGGCGCAGCAGCAGGGTTGCGGGCAGCTCCTTGACGCAATCGACAAACACCAGCAACAGCGCCGTCAGCAGCGAGCCGCGGATCAAGGGCGCGTAGACTGTGCGCAGCGTGCCGCCCGCCGTGCGCCCCAAGGATCGCGCCGCCATTGGCAAGCTGGGCGATATCCGCCCCATCGCCCCGTCCGCAGCCCCTTGCGCAATGGCAAAGAACCGCACGCCATAGGCAAACACGATGGCAAAGCCCGAGCCGGTCATCACCAGTCCGATGTCTATCCCCGTCAACCATTCCACAAAATCCGCCAGCGCGTGGTCGGCGGCGGCCATCGGGATCAGAATGCCGACCGCCAATACTGCACCGGGGGCCGCATACCCGATGGAGAACGGAAGAG
>JAFLKA010000425.1 GCA_022712735.1 Marinosulfonomonas sp.
CAGACACAAAAAAGAAAGCGCAAAGCACTTGTATTAACAAGACCGCGATTATGAATAGCCTGTTGGACAATTTTTTGCTCTTACCTTGTCTCTTGTCTTTAGAATTCTTTAGATCGGGTATGGGATGCGGGCGCACTTACAAATGTGCATGTCATTAATCTTCTCCATCGTCATCACCACCACCACCATCGTCATCACCACCACCACCGTCGTCATGGTCATCATCACCATCGTCATCATCACCACCATCACTATGGTCGTCGTCATTGTCATCATCTTCACCGCCGCCATCATCGTCATCGTCATCATCTTCACCACCGTCATCATCATTATCACCACCACTGTCATCCCCGCCAGAGCTTTCTCCGGAAGGCTCACTGCTAGCAACGCCATTATCTGGTGCGAAAATGCTTTCTCCAGTTTTCAGATCAACCCAATAGTCACGCAAAATCTCGCCTGTTCGCGGGTTAAATACAATTTCGCGGCGGTATTTCGGGTTCTCTGCAATAATCCGGGTACGGCCAAGAAGGGTTCGACCAATCTTGATCGATTTAAATCCTTGCCCGCGAAGCTGCCGCACCAAAGCATCCTTCGTCGACAACGCGAACGCAGGTCCAGCAACACCAATTGTCACGATCATCGCAACAAGGAAATCTCTACGTTTCATTTTCGGCTTCCCAAATCTCATTCAGGCAGAACTCGCCTTATTATCGGCAAAGAGTTCCACCTGAACAAGCTATTATTCCGGGTTTATCTTTCCGGGTATCTATTTAGTCGTCGTCGTCATGGTCATCGTCACCACCGTCATTGTCGTCATCATCATGGTCATTGTCGTCGTCATCATCGTCATTGTCGTCGTCATCATCATGGCCATCATCGTCATCATCATGGTCATCATCGTCGTCATCTTCATCGTCGTCATCTTCATCGTCGTCATCTTCATCGTCGTTATCTTCATCTTCATCTTCATCTTCATCTTCATCGTGGTCTTCGTCCTCGCCATCAGGGCCGGACTTTTCATCTTTCAGAATTTCATCCGATGAATTGCTGATAACCACTTCGCGCTCAATGCCATCCGCGCCGGTTGCTTCGATCTTGGTGCGCATCATGCCGCGCTTGATCTCGATGCGGGAAAACCCTTCATCTTTCATTTGCTGGATAACATCTTCTACGGTCCCTGCAAAAAGCGCTGTGGTTCCCATCAAGAAGACTGTTGCTGTCGTTGCCAGTATATTTTTCATTTCTCGTATTTCCTTTTGTTTCGTTCAGGTTTCAAATTTCCTACCCAAATTCAAAACAGCACATCCTGCCAACTGGCTCCATTGACCAATGGTTTATGCCCTTCAAAAAACGGCATATAAACCAAAGTTTATGCGGGATTTAATCCTATCTTAACCCAATAAAAAAAGGCCCCGCGGCTGTGCGGAGCCTTGATCATAGCGGTGGGTGAATTGTTACCCGCCCGTATCCATATCCACACCCAAGGCCTTGGCAACGGTGAAAATATCCTTGTCGCCGCGGCCGCACATGTTCATGCAGATCAGGTGATTCTTTGGCAGATCGGGTGCGATTTTCATCACATGGGCCAGCGCGTGGCTTGGCTCCAGCGCCGGAATGATGCCTTCCATTTCACAGCTTAGCTGAAACGCTTCCAACGCCTCGACATCGGTGATCGACACATATTGGGCGCGGCCAATGTCATGCAGCCAGCTGTGTTCGGGGCCAATGCCCGGATAATCCAGCCCCGCCGAAATCGAAAACCCTTCCAAAATTTGGCCGTCGTCATCCTGCAACAAATAGGTGCGGTTGCCATGCAACACGCCGGGCCGCCCACCCGTCAGCGACGCGCAATGCTCCATCTTGGCATTCACACCCTTGCCGCCCGCCTCGACCCCGATGATGTTCACCGATGCGTCATCCAGAAACGGGAAAAACAGCCCCATCGCGTTGGAACCACCGCCAATGGCCGCCACCAGTGTATCGGGCAAACGCCCTTCGGCCGCCTGCATCTGTTCCTTGGCTTCCTTGCCAATAATCGCCTGAAAATCCCGCACCATTTCAGGATAGGGGTGCGGGCCTGCCACCGTGCCGATGCAATAGAACGTATCGTCCACATTGGTCACCCAATCACGCATCGCGTCGTTCATCGCGTCCTTTAGCGTGCCGCGGCCCGACGTAACCGAAATCACCTCGGCCCCCAGCAGACGCATCCGGAACACATTGGGCGATTGGCGTTCCACATCATGCGCCCCCATGAAAATCACGCATTTCAACCCGAACTTGGCGCAAACCGTAGCGGTCGCCACCCCGTGTTGGCCCGCACCGGTTTCCGCGATAATCCGCGTCTTGCCCATGCGCCGCGCCAGAATGATCTGGCCCAGCACGTTGTTGATCTTATGCGCACCCGTGTGGTTCAACTCGTCGCGCTTCAGGTAAATCTTGGCCCCGCCCAGATGGTCGGTCAGACGTTCGGCAAAATACAGCGGGCTGGGACGGCCCACATAATGGGTCCACAGATCGTGCATTTCGGCCCAGAAACTGTCGTCGGTCTTGGCGAACTCGAACTGTTCCTCAAGCGTCAGGATCAGCGGCATCAGGGTTTCCGATACAAACCGCCCGCCGAAATCACCGAAACGGCCATTCTCATCAGGGCCGGTTTTAAAACTGTTGATCCGATCACTCATCTTGCATCTCCTTGCGCGGCGGCAATAAACGCCGCGATCAATTCATTGTCCTTTACCCCAGGCACGCTTTCCACACCAGACGATACATCGACTTGGCGCGCGCCCGTCAAAAGCACCGCCTCGGCCACATTGTCCGGCGTTAATCCACCCGCCAGCATCCACGGTGCAAACCAGCGCCGGTTGGCAATCAATCGCCAGTCAAACGCCAGCCCATTGCCACCAGGCAATACTGCATCTTTGGGCGGCTTGGCATCGACCAACAGTTGATCGGCCACATGGCCATAGGCATCCAAGGCAGCTAAATCGCCCTCGTCGGCAACCCCCACGGCCTTCATCACCGGCAGCCCATAACGCCGCTTCACCTCGGCCACGCGCTCCACAGATTCAGAGCCGTGCAATTGCAACATATCCAGCGGCACTGCATCACAAATCGCGTCCAGCATGGCGTTATCGGCATTCACCGTCAGGGCGACCTTGGCCACACCAATCGGCACCTCAACAGCCAGATCGCGGGCTTGCGCAATCGTCACGCAGCGTGGCGATTTTTCAAAAAACACAAAGCCCAGATAACCTGCCCCGGCCTCAACAGCCGTTGCGACATGCCGCGCCTCGCGCAGCCCACAGATTTTTACTTTGATATCGGATGCCATAGGAGGCGTTTAGGCACTCTTCTCAAGCAGGGCAAGGATTTCATCTTTCTCATCCACCACATCACCCTTCAAACGTGTTACTTCACGTTCAAGGGTTTTGACATCCCGCCGCGCCCGTGCGCCATCGCGCCGTCCCTTGTGCTCGCGAAACCATTCCCAAACGAAGCCAATCAACAGACCGGCCACAATGCCGCCAAAAATGATCACAAACAGCGGCAATTGCAGGGTGTTGGGCAGCGGCACAAATCCGGCCAGTTCTTCTGGCAGTAAATGCAGCGTCACCGCGCCGCGATTGGCCATTGCAACCGTGACCAGCGCCACAGCCAGCACAATCAAAAACGCATAGCGAATGTAACGCATAAGGGGGTGCCTATTTTCCGTTCAGACGATCGCGCAGCAACTTGCCGGTTTTGAAAAATGGCACGTGCTTTTCCTCGACATTAACCGAGGCACCGGTGCGCGGGTTGCGCCCGATGCGCGCATCGCGCTTTTTGACCGAGAACGCGCCAAAGCCACGCAGTTCGACCCGATCACCTTTGGCCATCGCATCAATAATCTCTTCAAAGATGGTGTTGACGATGCGTTCAACGTCCCGTTGATAAAGATGTGGATTGTCATCCGCAATTTTCTGAACCAACTCTGACCTGATCATTCCGAATGTCCCCCCGAAAAATTCTGTTTGCGCAGTTCGCGTTGCAACGGCAGTTGATGCGCGACTATCAAATGACTATAGGCGAATTTTTTCGGTTTGAGAAACATATTGCGCTGATAATATGATAATTATTTCACGCTAATACGCTGATTTAGAGCGATATTACGCCGCACCTTGCGTGTTTACGCAATCAGCGCAATGAATCATCACCTGTCACACCCACCCCGTCCCTTGCCGATTCGCATCAAAAAAGGCGGCCCCACACGTGCAGGGCCGCCCGAATTTTACCACCGTAACGGTGTGATTAGTCGTCGTCGCCTTTCAGCGCTGCGCCCAGAATATCACCCAGTGATGCGCCCGAGTCGGAAGAACCATATTGCGCTACGGCTTCTTTCTCTTCGGCAATTTCGCGTGCTTTGATCGACAGACCCAAGCGACGTGTCTTGGCGTCGATGTTGGTTACACGAACGTCGATCTTGTCGCCAACGCCAAAGCGTTCGGGACGTTGCTCGGCACGGTCACGTGACAGATCGGAACGACGGATAAAGGATTTCATGCCTTCATAAGTCACTTCAATGCCGCCATCTTCGATGGACGTCACTTCAACCGTGATGATCGAGCCACGTTTCACACCATCGGTCGCACCTTCAAACGGATCACCGTCCAGCCCTTTGATCGAAAGCGAGATACGCTCTTTTTCAATGTCGACTTCGGTGACAACGGCCTTGACCACATCGTTCTTGTGGAAATCGCCAATCACGTCTTCGCCACGACCTTCCCATGTCAGATCCGACAGGTGAACCATGCCGTCGATGTCGCCGTCCAAGCCGATAAACAGACCGAATTCGGTGATGTTCTTGACTTCGCCCTCGACCTCGGTGCCGGCGGGGTGTGTTTCTGCAAACACTTCCCACGGGTTACGCATGGTCTGTTTCAGACCAAGGGAAACGCGCCGTTTAACCGGATCGATTTCCAGAACCATGACTTCGACTTCCTGGCTGGTGGAAACGATTTTACCTGGATGGATGTTTTTCTTGGTCCAGGACATTTCGGAAACGTGAACCAGACCTTCAACGCCCGGCTCCAGCTCAACAAATGCGCCGTAGTCGGTAATGTTGGTGACGCGGCCCGTGTGCACGGATTCCAGCGGGAACTTACCTTCAACCACAGTCCAGGGATCGTCCTGCAGCTGTTTCAGGCCAAGGCTGATGCGGTGGGTCTCTTTGTTGATTTTGATCACCTGAACGGTGATGGTTTCACCGATCGCCAGGATTTCAGATGGATGGTTCACACGGCGCCATGCCATGTCGGTGACGTGCAACAGCCCGTCAACACCGCCCAGATCAACAAACGCACCGTATTCGGTGATGTTCTTGACCACACCCTCGATGCTATCACCTTCAGCCAGTTTGCCGATAACTTCGGCGCGCTGTTCTGCACGGCTCTCTTCAAGGATTGCGCGACGCGACACAACGATGTTGCCACGGCGACGGTCCATTTTCAGGATTTGGAACGGCTGTTTCAGACCCATCAATGGGCCTGCGTCACGCACAGGGCGCACGTCAACTTGGCTGCCCGGCAGGAACGCAACAGCGCCGCCCAGATCAACCGTAAAGCCGCCTTTGACACGGCCAAAGATGGCGCCGTCAACACGTTCTTCATCCGCGTATGCTTTCTCCAGACGGTCCCAAGCGGCCTCGCGACGCGCCATTTCGTGGCTGAGCACAGCCTCGCCTTTGGAGTTTTCAACCATCCGCAAGAAGACTTCTACCACGTCGCCAACAGCGATTTCAGGAGCTTCACCCGGATTTGCAAATTCTTTAATATCTACGCGGCCTTCCATTTTATAGCCGACGTCGATGATGGCCTGACCGCTTTCGATTGCGATAACTTTGCCTTTGACAACAGAACCTTCAACAGGTGTGTCAATTTCGAAGCTTTCTTCAAGAAGGGCTTCGAAGTCCTCCATAGATGTTAATTGAGCCATGTGGTCTCATTTTCCTTTTTTAGCGTTTATACTGGCCGCGCGGTTGGCTCCGCCGGTCTTTGGGTTTCATTTGGTCGCTCAGGCGTCAGAATACATCAACAATAACAAAGGGCCGGAGAAAAATTCCCGACCCTACTCGATTGTCATATGCGGCTCTTACGGCCCCTTCAACGGCGGCTATATACTGCGCATCCCCCCGCATAGCAAGGCCTTATCGCACCTGCGCCCCAAACTTGACCCTCATTTCTGTTCCACAAATATCCCCCGCGCGGAGCGCATAAATCCTCTTTATCCCATCCGCCCCTCAATCACCTTCACCGCCATCGCCACCGCCTCCTCAATCGACATCGCCGACGTATCCAGCACCACCGCATCATCCGCCGCCACCAGTGGTGCCGCATCCCGCTCCCGGTCCCGCTTATCGCGCACGCGTAAATCCGCCAGCACCCCGTCGCGGCTCACCTCTTCCCCCTTGCCCGCCAGTTCCAGATAGCGCCGCTCGGCCCGCACCTGATCGGACGCCGTCACAAACAACTTCACCTGTGCGTCCACACAAATCACCGTGCCAATATCGCGCCCGTCCAGCACCGCACCGCCATTCCGCATCGCAAAGGCCCGCTGAAAATCCACCAGCGCGCTGCGCACATCCGGTATCGCTGCCGCCTTGCTCGCCGCTTGCGCCACAGGGGCCGTGCGCAAATCAGCCGCCTCCAGATCCTCGGCTCGCAGCGTTTGCGCCGCCTCAACCGGTTCAGCCCCGTTCAGAACCCGCAGCCCCACGGCGCGATACAGCAGCCCCGTATCCAGATGCGCAAACCCGAAATGTTGGGCAATAGCCCGCGATATCGTCCCCTTGCCCGACGCCGCCGGACCGTCAATCGCCACTGTAAAACCCATCACACCCATTCCCAAATCAGTCCAACACGCTGGACATTTCCCCCTTTCTATTCCCCAATGCGGCGAAGAAAAAGCAGTTTTGGAAAGTAGTTTACCAATGACCCGTATCCTGATGATCCTTGCCCTTTGCACGTTACCCACCACCCCGCGCGCCCAAACCGAACTGACCCCGTGGCTGTTCAATCTGCAATCCCAGTTTAACGACTGCCTCAATGCCCCCTCCGACGATCATTCTCTCAGCTGCCACGCCGTGCTCGAGGCGGGCTTCACCCTGCGCCGCGAGATTGGCTTGGCGCTCGACGCTTGCCTGACCACCAACGTTGACGTATGCGTTGCCGCGTTCAACAACGCCGGTTTCCCAACTGAGCGTCTGAACATCACCACGCTGCCCCCCTGCACCCTGCTGGGCAGGCTGGAAGATATCGACATCACATATCTGCCCGAAGACAACTGCATCGAGCACATCGCCCGCACCGTTGAGCGCCGCAACATCCCCACCAGCCACAACAGCGATATATCCTGTGGCCGCAGCTATGTTTCCTGTGCCGAAATCCTCGGCATGGACACCCGTTATTGGAAAGGCGCCGTCTGGCTGTTGCATCAGGAAAAACTTAACGCCGTCCCGGGTGCGGCGGTCTTTACCGAGCCGGTCGCCAGCCACCGGTATTTCAGCCTGCTGGAACGCCAAATGCAACAGCGCATTGATCTGGCCGAAACCACCTGCAACATCCAGATGATGATGATGCAAAGGGCCCAGACAACGGCTTACGAGGGCTGCATGGGCGACGCCTATGCGGACATGTGGCGGACCCTGAAACGCGGCGACGACGACTAAGGCAGACCAGCCACCGATATTACAGCCTGCTGGAGCAAAAACAAAAGCTACAGATTGATCTGGCTGAAACCAATTGCAACATACTGACCGTCATTCCCCACTGGGGCAATGTGATGGATTACCAAAGCTGCATGGGCGAGGCCTATATGCAGATATGGACCCAGTTAAAAGAGGACGGGTAATAGCCCTTTATGATCAAGATTATCCCCTGCCCGATCTAGACATATATTACCCCGACACATACGCTCGACCAATTCGCGAACATCACCACCACAGGAAACGCCAAGATGAAAATCCAGAAAATCACCGCCCGTGATCCGTCCGAGGAACACCGCAGCGCCACCATGCTTGAGCTGTTTTTCGATCTGGTGACCGTTGTCGCAATCGCGGCCACCGCAACAGGGTTCCACCACATGTATGCCGAGGGTCACATCCTTGAGGCCATCATAAAATTCACCGTCGTGTTTGTCGCCATATGGTGGGCGTGGGTCAATTTCACCTGGTACGCTTCGGCTTTTGATTCCGACGACACCGCCCACCGGATTGGAACCATGGTCATCATGGGTGGCGCGATGATAGTGGCGGCGGGCGTGCCGGGATACTTTGAAAACGAAAACATGGTTTTGCCTTTAACGGGCTATGTCGTCATGCGGCTGGGTTTGGCGTTTTTGTGGTGGCGTGCGGCCATTGCAAACGACCATGAATTGCAAGCAACGGCGATCCGTTACGGTCTGGGCCTCGTTGTGTTGCAGATCATGTGGGTTTCGGCAGCCTTGTTGTTTGAACCCCCGATCCTTTTTGGGGTGCTCCCGCTTATTATGCTGGGTGAATTTGCCTTGCCCACGTTCGCCGAAGCCAAAAAACCAACCCCTTGGCACCGCCATCATATCGTCGAGCGTTATAACCTGCTGA
This sequence comes from Marinosulfonomonas sp., assembly GCA_022712735.1. Next base: position 8,618 of record JAFLKA010000425.1, read on the forward strand.
ATATCATCGTTTTGGGCGAAAGCCTGCTCGCGGTCGGAATCGCCATTCAGGCCGCCTATCACGGTGGTCATATCAACTGGCCTTTTGTCGGACTTGCAGCCAGCGGTCTGATCATCGTTTGCGCCCTCTGGTGGCTCTATTTCGCCGAAAACGACAAGGCCTTGCAGATGAGCAAAAAGGTCTCAATCGTTTGGGCATACGGGCATATCATATTGTTTGCGTCAGGCGCCGCCGTCGGGGCCGGTCTTGCGGTTATGGTCGAGGTTCTGGAGCATAAAGCGCATATTTCATCCCAGTTGGGCGTCGCCTCGGTCGCCATCCCCGCAGCGCTGTATCTGCTCGGGCTGTGGTTCATCCACCCACGGTTTGACGCCGAACAAAGGTTTATATTACCCCTCGCCGCGGCCCTGCTGTTCGCAACACCGTTTCTGCCATTCGGGGTCTATCCGGTGGTGGTGATCCTTGTGCTTGCTGTCGTGGCCAAATCGCTAACGGGAAAGCCCGCAATGCAAGAAACATAATCCCGCAGCACTACGACTTCTGCACCATTGTTGTCAGGTCCGGGTCCACCCCGTCGGCCTTGGGCAGATCATCGGCGATTTCATAATAATCGCCCTTGTCGGCGCAAAATATATGCCCCGCCATCGCCAGCCCCGTTTCGCCATCCAGCGTGCCCGCATGGATCGACAGGTTCGCACCAGCCCCGTCCCAAAACAGGTTCGAGCCACAGGTGCCACAAAACCCGCGCCGCGCGGATGCAGATGACTGAAACCACGTCACCTCGCCACTGATTTCAATATCCCCACGCGCAACAGA
>JAFLKA010000119.1 GCA_022712735.1 Marinosulfonomonas sp.
AATGCCGATGCCAAGCCATGCGAGGAAGCCGAAACCAAGGCCGGAAAAGACGGTGAAGAAGATGACGGATGGTGCGGGATGCATTTACAGAGCCTCCAGTGCTTTATCGAGCCAGCCGAGGAAGCCCTTGGGGCTGTCGGTGACGGGGGTCAGGATGGGGGCATCGGCCGAGACTTCAGCTAAGGTGTCTTTGGGCCGTGGCGGTAGGTATTTGTTCACCGGCTTGGTGCCTTGCTCGGGCATCAGGTCGATGCCGCCGCGCATCTCCACCAGTTTAGACACGTTGCTGTCCGGGTCGGCGAAGTCGCCAAAGTGGCGCGCGCCAGCCGGACAGGTGCGAACGCATGACGGGATGCGGTCCACCTCGGGCAGGTTTTCGTTATAGATGCGATCAACGCACAGGGTGCATTTCTTCATTACGCCAGCCAGTTGGTCCAATTCGCGGGCGCCATATGGGCAGGCCCACGCGCACAACCCGCAACCGATGCAGTCGTCCTCGTTGACCAGAACAATGCCGTCCTCGCTGCGTTTATAGCTCGCGCCCGTCGGGCACACGGTGACGCAAGGCGCGTCTTCGCAATGCAGGCAGGATTTGGGGAAATGCACGGTTTGGGCACAGCCGCCAGTATCGGGCTGCACCTCGAAACTATGCACACGGTTCAGGAAGGTGCCGTGCGGGTCCGCGCCATAGGCGTCGACATCCGACAGCGGTGCGCCGTAGTTTTCGGTGTTCCAGCCCTTGCAGGAAATCACGCAGGCATGACAGCCAACGCAAGTGTCCAGATCAATGACAAGGCCAAGCTTTTTGGCGGTGGTTTCGGGTAACTGGGTCATTTGCCAACCTTCCATGCGAGGTTTTTCGGACCTTTACCGACCGGTGATTTGATCGGCGGGAAGGCGGGTTGTGATTGGGTCGGGGCTGCGACCTTCTCGATCTTCACTTTCAGATCGAACCACGCGGCCTGACCGGTGATAGGGTCAGAATTGTTCCAGCGCATGCCGTCCTCTTTGACGGGCAGCAATTCATGGATCAGATGGTTCAACAAGAACCCCTTGGTGGCTTCGGGCGCGCCCTCGTCCAGCGCCCATGCGCCTTTGCGTTTACCAATGGCGTTCCACGTCCAGATGGTGTTGCCGTTCAGCGCCGCCATGTGCGAAACCGGCACGGTGATTTTGCCGTGTGGTGATGAAATCTCTGCCCAGTCACCCTCAGCAAACCCGTGTTTTTCCCACAGCTTTGTCGGGATATACATCGGGTTATGACCATGCAGTTGGCGCAGCCACGCGTTTTGGGTGCCCCACGAGTGATACATCGCCATCGGGCGTTGCGTCAGGGCGTTGACGGTGAATTCGCCACCATCCTCGGCGGCTTCCTCGTTGGGGGAATACCAGATCGGCATCGGGTCCATTGAGCGTTTCAACTGGTCGCGCAAATGGTCTGGCGGTTGATGTTCGCCCAACCCTTCGGCGGCGCGCTGGAATTTGCGCATTGGTTCGGAATAGATCGAGAACAGGTAGGGTTGTTCGTGATCAAACAGCCCGACTTTGACCGCCCATTTCTGGTAGGCTGCGTTCCACGGCTTGAAATAGCTGGCCTCCTCGGGGATGTGTTGCTCGAAAAATCCGCCATTGTCGATATAGGCTTGCATTTGATCAGGGTTCGGCTCGCCGCGCCCGACATCTTTGCCATCCTTGCCACGAAAACCGGCCAGCGGGCCGACACCTGGACGGCGCTGATGATTGACAATGTAATCGGCGTAATCCTCGTAAATTGCCTCGCCTTTGTCATCGACAAAGCCGGGCAGGCCAAGGCGCACGGCAAGGTCAATCAGCACCGATTGAAAGCCGCGCACATCGCGGTCAGGCTCGATCACCGGCCAGCGGATACTGTCGGCCATCGCGTCGGCCTCGCAGATCGGGCGGTCCAGCAGCGAGATACAATCGTGACGCTCAAGGTAAGTTGCGTCAGGCAGGATCAGGTCGGCGTAGGCGACCATTTCCGAGGAATAGGCATCGGAATAGATGATCCGCGGGATCACATATTCGCCGTCCTCGTCCTTGTCGGTCAGCATTTTCATCACGCCGGATGTGTTCATCGACGAGTTCCACGACATATTCGCCATAAACATGAACAGCGTGTCGATCTTGTAGGGATCGCCAGCGTGGGCGTTGGAAATCACCATGTGCATCAGCCCGTGCGCTGACAGCGGGTTTTCCCACGTGAAGGCTTTGTCGATGCGCACCGCGGTGCCGTCGGCCTTTAGCCCCAAATCTTCCGGCCCTTGCGGATAGCCCAGATGCGGGCCGTTCAGCGGTTTGCCTGGGGCGTGATCGAAATGCGGTTTCGGGTGGCCCTCGACCGGTTTGGGGTAGGGCGGTTTAAAGCGGAAGCCACCGGGCGCCTCGACGCTGCCCAGCAGGATTTGCAACACGTGCAGCGCGCGGGCGGTCTGAAAACCGTTAGAGTGCGCCGAAATCCCGCGCATAGCGTGGAACGCGACGGGGCGGCCCTGCATTTTGGCGTGCTTGTCACCGCGAAAATCGGTCCACGGGATGTCGAGTTCGAACGCTTCGTCGAAGGCGACGCGCGCAATGTCAGCGGCAATGGCACGGATGCGGCCAGCGGTGATGCCGCAGCGCTCGGCCACTGCATCGGGGGCGTATTCGTCCGACAGATAGCGTTCGGCCATCAGTTGGAATACGGTGCGATACGGGGTTTTGCCAACCTTGTGGCTACCCGCCAGATCAGGTTTCACACCTTTTTTGTCGAACGCGGCTGTCTTGCCGGTCTTGCGATCAATTACCAGCATTTTGCCAGCTTTGTTGCGCAGAAACAGGCCGTAATCATCGGATTTCGGATCGTCGTTGACCAGAACCGGCGAATTGGTGAATTGCGCCAGATAATGCAGATCAATCTTGCCCGCTTTCAGCAGCTCATGCACCAGCGCCAGAATAAACAGACCATCGGTGCCCGGCGTAATGCCGACCCATTCGTCGGCAATGGCGTTATAGCCCGAGCGGATCGGGTTAACGCCGTAAATCTTGCCGCCATTGCCCTTTAGGCGGCCCATGCCCATTTTGATCGGGTTTGAATCGTGGTCTTCGGCAACACCGAAAATCATGAACAATTTGGCGCGGTCCCAGTCGGGTTGGCCAAACTCCCAGAACGCGCCGCCCATGGTATAGATGCCACCCGCCGCCATGTTGACGGAACAAAAGCCGCCGTGTGCTGCGTAATTCGGAGTGCCGTAGTTTTGCGCCCACATGCCGGTGAAGCTTTGGGATTGGTCGCGTCCGGTGAAAAACGCCAGCTTCTCGGGCGCGGTTTCACGCAGCGGTTTTAGCCAGTCAGTGGCGATGGTCAGGGCTTCTTCCCACGAGATATCTTCGAATTCGCCAGAGCCACGCGGGCCAACCCGCTTCATCGGGTTTTTCAAACGGGATGGCGCGTTGATCTGCATAATACCGGCAGAACCCTTGGCACAAAGCACACCCTTGTTGACTGGATGATCGCGATTGCCCTCGATATAGGCGACCTTGCCGTCCTTCATATGCACGTTGATGCCACAGCGGCACGCGCACATGTAAAATGTGGTTTTGCGGATTTCGTCCGAGACCTTTGGCGATGTCTCAATCGCAGGCTGTTGATGCGTCATGCGCGTCCCTGTCTGTTTATTGCCGGAATCGGCGTCCAGCGTTGTTTCAGAGGTTTTACAAAATCCGAGCGTAATATGCAATAATTTGTATGTATTCATGTTTCGGATGATGATTGGTTGCGGGAAATCTGTGAGAGGGATTGACCTTAGGTCGCAATTGGGTGCCCATTCAGGGCCAAAGGGGGCGGGTATGGCTGCACTGGGAAAAGCATTTGAAGCGGCGCGGGCGCGGCCACCCCGGGTGGTGTTCCCTGAAATGGGGGCTGAGTCGCGGGTCGATGCGGCGGTGGCGCGGCTGCGAGGCGAGCGGTTGGCCGAGGTTGTTGAACTGGAGGCCGCGAGCGAGGCGCATCTGGCGGCGCTTCTGACCACGCGGCCGATGAAAGAGAGTTTGGCGCGGCGCATGTTGCAAAAACCGCTGATCCGCGCGGCGGCGATGGTTGCGGCGGGCGAGGCGGATCTAATGGTGGCTGGTGCTGCCAGCCCGACGCGTCGGGTGATCGAGGCGGCCAGCATTGCGATTGGCATGGCGGACGGGGTGAAGGTGGCGTCATCATTTTTCCTGATGGTGTTTCCGGACGGGCGCGAATTGCTGTTCGCCGATTGCGCGGTGAATGTGGCGCCAGACGCGGTGGCGCTGGCCGATATTGCGCGGGCCTCGGCGGTATCGGGGGCGGCGTTGCTGGGTAAGGCACAGGTGGCGATGCTGTCATTTTCTACGGGAACTTCGGGTGCGGGGGCATCGGTGGACCTTGTGTCGCAAGCGGCGGCAATGGCGGGCGATGTGGTGGGACCGGTGCAGGCGGATGCAGCGCTGAACAGTGCGATTGCGGCGGCCAAAGGTGTTAGTGGCGGCGATGCAAATGTGCTGGTGTTTCCGTCGCTGGATGC
>JAFLKA010000194.1 GCA_022712735.1 Marinosulfonomonas sp.
CAAAATACTGGAAGCAGCGCAGCAACATTGTGACGATGTGATCAAACCCAATGTGGACAACTGGAACGCATCCGGCGAATGGCCGCGTGCGGCGTCATTGATGGCGGGGGCGGCGGGCCTGACGGGGCTATATGCGCCCGAGGAATGGGGCGGGCAGGGCCTGCCACTGGGCGAGGGCATCCGCGTTTACGAGGAGTTGGGCAAGGGCGACGGGGCCTATGCGTTCGCGCTGTCGATGCACAATATTTGCACCTATGCGACCTGTGGGTTTGGCACCGAGGCCTTCAAGGAAAAATGGGCCAAGGATCTGACCAGCGGGCGCAAGCTAGCCAATTTTGCCCTGACGGAACCACAATCAGGGTCCGACGCGATGACTATGTATACCCGCGCGGTGATTAATGGCGACGGCACATGGACGATCAACGGCGCTAAGGCGTGGGTGTCACTGGCAGACGAGGCGGATGTGTATCTTACTGTGGTGAAAACCTCGGATGAGCCGGGTCATGCGGACATGGCGATGATTGCCATTCCAAAGGACGCCAAAGGGGTAACATTTGGGCCGCGTTATGACACGCCATCCTATGAACATCTGCCGTTGGCGGAAATGTATTTTGACAATGTGGTGGTGTCCGAGGACAATATCATCTTGCCAATCGGGCAGGGCCTGCAAGGCTCGCTGATGGCGATTGATATCGCTCGGGTCTCGATTGCCGCAGGGTGCTGTGGGTTGATGGAAAGCGCATTGGATATCGCGCTGGCCTATTCGTCGCGGCGCAAGATGTTCGGCGGCAAGAACCTTGATCTTGAGGGTATCCAGTGGATGCTGGGCGATGTGTCGACCAACCTGGAAGCGTCGCGTCTTTTATACCGCGCGGCGGCCAATGCGCTGGGAACCGATGAGGGGCCGGTGATGGCTGCCCACGCCAAACGCTTTGTGCCCGATGCGGCGGTGGACGCGGCCAATACCTGTACCCAGGTTCTGGGCGGCATGGGGTTGTTGAAACCCTACGGGCTGGATCGTTTGTCACGCCTTGCACAAATGTTGCGGATTGTTGACGTCACCACCGAAATCAGCCGCGTGGTGATCGGCCGCGCCTTGCAAAAACGCGCCAAAGGGCTACCGGATATAGCGGTGCCAAAGGGGTATGGGGAATGATCACGCCAGAATATGTGCAGATGATGGCCCGCTATAATGGCTGGCAAAATCGCAACCTCTATGATGCGGCTGATACATTGGACGATGCGGCGCGGCGCATGGATCGGGGGGCGTTCTTTGGGTCCATTCACGACACGCTGGCCCATATCCTTTGGGGTGATACCTTGTGGATGAGCCGCTTTGACGGGTGGCAGCCGCCCACTGATGAAGGCGGTATAGTCATCGCCGATTGGCAGGGCTTGAAACAAGCACGCATAGCAGCGGATGCGCGCTTTATTGACTGGGGAGAGTGTGTGCGGCAGGAAGATTTGCAAGAGGATTTTGAGTGGTATCCTGCATGGCAGGAAACTGCATTGATACACCCGTATGCCCAGCTTGTCGTGCATGTATTCAATCACCAGACTCACCACCGAGGGCAAGTGCATGCGATGCTAACCGCAGCCGGTGCCAAACCTCATGAAACGGATTTGCCTTTCCTTCCAGAAAGATAGGCGCAACACAAAGGATATAACCATGACATTCAATGCATTGATCGTCGAGAAAAACGACGAAGGTAAAACCAGCGCATCCGTGCAGCAGATTTCCATTGACCGGCTGCCGGAATCCGAGGTGACGGTGACGGTTGATTACTCCACGGTGAACTACAAGGACGGGCTGTGCATCGGCCCCGGTGGCGGTTTGGTGCGCAATTATCCGCATATTCCGGGCATTGATTTTGCCGGTGTGGTCGAGGACAGCACTGATCCGCGTTACAAGGCGGGTGACAAGGTGGTTCTGACCGGTTGGCGGGTCGGCGAGGCCCATTGGGGCGGGTATTCGCAAAAAGTGCGGGTGCGGGCCGATTGGCTGGTGCCGCTGCCTGACGGGTTGACCACACGCCAAGCAATGGCGGTCGGCACGGCGGGGTTTACTGCAATGCTGGCGGTGATGGCGCTTGAGGATCACGGGCTGGTCGCGGGGCATGGTCCGGTGCTGGTGACGGGGGCAGCGGGTGGCGTTGGCTCGGTTGCCACGGCGATTTTAGCGAACCTAGGGCATGAGGTGGCGGCGGTGACGGGGCGGCCAGAGGCGGCGGAATACCTGAAATCTTTGGGCGCGACGCAGATCGTGGCGCGCGAGGAGATCAACGAGACCACCAAACGCCCGCTTGAGGCGGAAACATGGACCGGCTGCGTCGATGCGGTTGGCGGCGATATGCTGGCGCGGGTTTTGGGCCAGATGAAATACGGCGCATCTGTTGCGGCTGTGGGGCTGGCGGGCGGCGTGGGCCTGCCTGCGACGGTGATCCCGTTCCTGCTGCGCGGGGTGAACCTGCTGGGCATTGATAGCGTGATGCAACCTTATGAGAACCGCGTGCGGGCATGGGCGCGGATTGCTGCGGATTTGCCGATGGACAAGCTGGAAAGCATGATCCAACCGGCGACGTTGAGTGACCTGCCGCAACTGGGGCGTGATATTTTGAAGGGTCAGGTCAAGGGGCGTGTGGTGGTGGATGTGAATGGGTGAGCAATTGGGTTTACGGCAGCTTTGTGGACGAAGCTGGCAATCGGAATTTTTGAAAATTCCGACCCGTTTTCTTTGAAGAAAACGCTACATGGGGCAACGCAAGGAATGATTAATAGGGCTTGATCCCGTCATCTACTATTTTGATCAAATGACCGCTTTTCAGTTG
>JAFLKA010000367.1 GCA_022712735.1 Marinosulfonomonas sp.
CGCACGATCAGGGCCGACAGGCTGTCACTGTCGCGGCGTTCCTCGGCGACGCGGATCAACAAGGTTTCCGAGGATGTTTCGATGCTGCCGGTTGGCAAATCAACACTGCCGGTTTCAATGGCACGGGCCACGTCGGACACAGATATCCCGAATTGCTGCAGGGCGGCGGGGTTTAAACCGACACGCAATTCTCGGGTGGAAAACCCCTTGATGTCGACCTTGGGAATCCCGCCCCAGCGCAGCATGCGCGTGCGGATATCTTCGGCGTAATCCTTTAGGTCGGGGCGTGTCACCGGGCCGGTAATGGAAACCGAGGCAACGAAATCAGTAACCCCGATGGCCTTGATCTGCGGGGCTTCGGCGCGGTCTGGGAATTCAGAGATGGCATCGATTTCGGAGGTTACTTCGGCAATAAAGGTTTGGAAATTGTCACCCTCTTTCATCCGGACAACGGCCCGTGCCGATCCTTCGCGTGCTTCGCAAGAGTGGCGCTCGATACCGGTTACGCCGTCCAGCGCATTTTCAATGCGTTCGCAAACTGCGGTTTCAACGTCTTCGGGGCGGGCGCCCGGATAGGGTACGGTGATTTCGACCTCGTTCGGCGCGGCGCGGGGGAATGTTTCGCGCAACAGGCCGGGGGCGACCAGTAATCCTGACAATAAGAACAGAATCATCAACAGGTTTGATATTGTCGGGTGGGTCGCAAAAAACCGGATCATTTTGTGCGGCCCGTTTGCGTTAGTTGCTCCATCAACGCATCATCTCGGGTGATATTCAACACCATCCCTGGAATGATCGGGCTGGGGGAGCTGACAATGACACGGGTATCCGGCTCCAGCTCTTGTTTCACCAGCGCAATTTCGCCCTGCACCAGATATGGCTGAACCGGAAGGAACGTAAGGCGGTTGTCCTTGTCTGCGACCATGACTTGCCCATCGCGTATTGCGCTGCGCGGGATGATTGTTCCCTCAACAGGTTGTGCATTTAACGTGACCTCGACGAACATGCCTTTGGTCAGTGGCGGGCGCTGGCCCGGTGCGGCGCTGCTATAGGCATTATCAACCTTTACAATCACTCCGATTGTTCCGGTTTTCTGATCGATGGTATCACTGATCCGGTCTAGCGTGGCGGGCCAGTCCAGCGTGATTTCGCCCAGTTGCAGCCGGACATTCGCCGACAGGCTCAACCCGTGCAAAAGGGTAGTCATCGCCGAAGGATCGATGGGCAGCGAGGATGTTTCACCGTTATCGATGCGTAAAAGCATCATAAGATCTGCCACTGATATTTGCGCCTCGACCTCGGCTGTGTCGATGCCGTCAAGTATGGCTGTGGTCTGCCCCACACGCACAAATTGCCCGACCTCGACCGTGACCGAGGCAACCCGTGCGGCAAATGGCATGGTCAATTCGGTGCGTTCCAAATTTAGCGTCGCGGTTTCAAGGGTGGCCTGATAAACCGCGATTTGTTCGGATTGCACGGCCTTCTGGGTAGGAAGCAAGGCAAGCGAGCTTTCCAGATTAAGCACCTTTTGGCGCTGTGCCAGCATTGTGGCCTGTGCCCCGTCGCGCGCGGTTTGCGAGGCTGTTCCAGCGGTGAACAGGCGTTCAACACGTTCCAGATCCTTGGCCTTTAGCCCGAATGTTTCCTGTTCGATTTCCAATGCCGAGGCAAGATTGGATTTAGATACGGCAATCTCGGCGAGCTTTGCCTCGGCGGCGCGGATATTGGCGCGGGCCTGGGCAATCGCCAGATTAAAATCAGCAGGTGACAAACGCAGCAAAACGGACCCAGCTGGCAGGATGGCACCTTTTTTCAGCAAAGGATTTACATATTCGGCGGTGCCGCCCACCTGCGCAATCGCCTCATATGTGCGGGCCGGATTGACAAGACCATAGCCCGTAGCCTGTGGTGAAACTGCGCTTGGTTCTGTCACGATTATACGCACAGCCGTTGCGCGTTCGCTTATCTCGACCCGTTCAGGAGGTTTTTTGTTAATGATTGTGTAAGCCAGAAAGCCAACGCCAAGCAGCACCAGCGGCAAAGTGATAAAGATCAGTTTAAGACCGATTTTCATTGCGTATCTCCAGTTTTCATAAAGCCTGATAACTGTAAATCCAGCAGGCGTTCCCCGTTCGCAATAAGCATTTCTGGATTGCGTGTTACCAACATTCGTAGCACCAAACTCTGGATAATTCCAAAAATAAGGGTGGCGATGTCATTCACGTCAATATCGGGACGGAACAGTCCTTGCTTTACAGCGTCAGTGGCATTGGCGACCAAAGCCGCACGCAGGGCGCCAATGCTGGACTGGATCGAGGTCTGAACGATAGCGTGGCTGCCCTTGGCATCCCGCATTAACATAATTTCAGGCAAGGCCGGATTATTCCGCACCAGTTCCAGATGGCCGATTACCAGTGATCTAAGATGTGTGACTGGCGTGCCGGTTTCGCCTTGGCTGCGGGTAACGTTATCGTTAATTTTCTGGCTCAGGTAAGTAGCAACAGCTGTCCAGATGTCATCCTTGCTTGAGAAATGTTTATATATTGCGGGTTGGGTCAGATT
>JAFLKA010000523.1 GCA_022712735.1 Marinosulfonomonas sp.
TTGATATGGCCAAAGTTACCGTTGTCGTCTTTTGCTGTTTGCCAGACACCTTCGACCGGATCGGCAAACGCCGGAGCCGCCAGTGCGAATATAAACGCGAAAATTAGTCCTAGTTTCTTCATTTTTATTTCCTCCCATGGATTATTGCGCCATTCTGCCCAGACGATGCCTATCTGGCAAGCCTAACGTTAGGTCGCTAGTTCGCTTTGCATTTGCCCCCGCTTCGTGCAAAACAGCGCTTGAATGATCCAGACAAGGCCTGAAATTATGATCCTATACCCCGCGATTGACCTGAAAGACGGCCAAGCCGTGCGCCTGATCAAAGGCGATATGACGAAATCCACCGTGTTTAACGACAGTCCCGCCAGCCAAGCGCGGGCCTTTGTCGATGCGGGCTGCGAATGGCTGCATCTGGTTGATCTGAACGGGGCGTTTGCAGGCGCGCCGGTGAACGGGGCCGCTGTTGAAGCGATCCTTGCGGCCACCGATGTGCCTGCACAATTGGGCGGCGGTATCCGCGATATGGCAACGATCGAGCGCTGGATCGAGCGTGGCATCGCACGGGTTATTCTGGGCACTGTGGCGGTTGAAAAACCCGATCTGGTGCGCGAGGCAGCAAAGGCGTTTCCGGGCAAGGTTGCCGTGGGCATTGATGCGCGCGATGGCCGTGTGGCGACCAAAGGCTGGGCCGAGGAAACCGACGTGATGGTTACCGATCTGGCCCGCAGTTTCGAGGACGCAGGCGTAGCAGCGATCATCTACACCGACATCAACCGTGACGGCGCGATGCAGGGGCCGAACGTCGAGGCGACTGCGGCGCTGGCCAATGCAGTGGACATTCCGGTGATTGCCTCGGGCGGGGTCAGTTCAATGTTGGACCTTGAGGCATTGCGCGATTGCGGAGCACCGCTGAACGGGGCGATTTCGGGGCGGGCGCTGTATGACGGGGCGATTGATCTGGGCGCGGCGCTGGCTTTGCTGAAAGGATAAGGCGTGTCTAAAGTTATCAAGTCCAGCTTACCCGCACAAAGCCTGCTACAAGCCTATCTGGAACCGGATGATTTTCTGGATTGCTACAGATGCGAATCCGCAATGGATGTGGAACAGGCAGCAAAGCAAGCGATGGATTTTCCATTCTGGGTCAGCTGGCTGATGCAAATTCGCAATATTGCCGTGATGCCTTTTGGGCTGAGAACCGATCCGGGCGACGGCGAGACAATCGGATTTTTCCCTATTGTTGCGCGGGGTGACAATGAGATCATTCTAGGATTTGACGATAAGCATCTGGATTTTCGCATCTCTATTCTGACCGATGGCAGCCACGCATATGGGGCTACATGGGTGCGACGGCACAACCGGCTGGGGCGCTTCTATCTGGCGGTGATTATGCCATTCCACGTATTGATAATGCGGGGCGCCATCGGGCGGATAGATTAATGGGCATCCGTTACTCAAGATACGCAAGGTGAACGCCCTCACAGCCCTGTTCCTGCTGGCCTTCTCTGCCGCGACCCTACTACCTGGCGGGTCCGAAGCTGCGCTGGTGGCGATGGCCTCATTGTCGGAACACTCCACCCTGACCCTGCTCATGGTGGCCAGCGTTGGCAATATCCTCGGCTCGGTGCTGAACTACTGGCTGGGCCGCGTGGCGCTACATTATCAGGGCCGAAAATGGTTCCCCGCCTCGCCCGCCACATTAAACAAAGCCCAAGGCTGGTTCAGCCATTGGGGCCAGTGGTCAGTGCTGTTGGCGTGGGTGCCTATTATTGGCGACCCGATCACCGTAGCGGCCGGGGTGATGCGAATGAACTTCGGGCTGTTTCTGACCCTCGTCACCATTTCCAAGGTCCTGCGGTACGTGGTGGTTTTGGGGGTAATGGACCTTCTCACCTAGGGAGGATTGACACACGCGGCCCGTCAAAAGAAAGTGTCGGGCCAAAGGAGCGATCGCGTGACGGATTCCGAATTTCTGACGGCAACACTTGCCTACTCGCCAATGATCGCTCTTGTGATATGGGCTTTTGTAAGGCGGCAACCGCGCTTTTGTGCCGAAAAACTTCTGTTCTTTCGCAATCGGGCCGTGGCGATTGGGGTCTTCTTAATAACCTTTGGGGCGTTGATGGTTTTTATCGCCTGGATGGGCTATGAACTGGGCGAGTGCCGCGGCGGGATATTTGCGCAAGCCAAATGCAATCGCCTACCTGACAATATTGGCGACGCCATGCACGATCTATCCCTTGGTGGTGCAATATATCTGGTTATTGCCTGCCTGCCCACGCTGGTTTTGTTGGGGATCATAGAGTTTATCACCCGCCGGAAATATCAGCGGGCTTTGACCTCCGAAGTGGCTGAGGAACAAAAGTCACGCCAGATGAAAGGCCCCAATCATGAGCACAGTTAGCAAGGTCGACCTTCCTCCGTAGAGCCTGTTGCATGGGTATATGCAGCCAGATAACTTTGTGGATTGCTATAGCTGTGCCACCACGCAAGGACGTTGACGAGGTTGCCTCCTTGGCTATGGATTTTCCCGCATGGGTCGACGGGTTGATAATAGCACGCAATGCGCTGGTCACCCCGTTTGGGTTGCGAATGTCAGGGCATCAGGGCGAAACACTGGAGTATTTTCCGGTTGAGACCCGCAGCGACACCGAAATCATCCTTGGGTTTAACGACAAACACCTGAATTTCCGCATCTCGATACTGACCGACGGGGAGCGGGCGTTTGGCGCGACTTGGGTGCATCGGAACAACTGGATGGGGCGGGCCTATCTGGCCGCGATCATGCCGTTTCATGTGGCGATCATGCGCCACGCGATCGGCCGCGTGGCGCTGTAGGCGGGTTGCCTGGGTACTACCTGATCTGTCAGTCTTTCCAGAACCTAGTTCGGGGTTTCTAAAATATTCTGAAATGCGGCAATTTACAGCACAAATTACATGGTTTAACCGCCTGTAAAACAACCGTATTTACCGTTTTAAATAGAACTACTATTCCGGAATAGTAGTTCTATTTATTTGGCAAAAATGATGCGCCTATTCACTCACCGCCTGCCCCGTCAGCGCTCCCAGCACCTTGGTCAATTTCATCACAATCGGTGCGTCTGCCGGAATGTTGAAATCGGCCAACATGTCAGCGGGGTTTTCATAGGCCAGCCAAACCTTGCCATCGCCATCCTGATAGGCCAGCACACGCGCTGGCAGCGCCACACCTGCCAGTGGATTCATCTGCATCGCGGGTGTGCCAACCTCGGGTTTGCCAAAGATCAGCAACGCCATCGGGGCCAGTTCTTCGTTGATCATTGCCGCACCTTTGGCGTGCTCGACACGGGCGAACACCTTGGCCCCTGCACCTTCCACGACCGTTGTCAGGCGGTTCAGACTTTCATCAACCGAATAGGGGCTGGCAACCTTGATCATTTCGGCGTGGACAGATGTGGGAAATGTGGCAATCGCTGACAGGCCAGCGGCGAGAATAAGCGTTTTCATAAGGTGCTCCGATGTGGTTGGTTTCGCGCGAATGCACGACCCTCACCTACCCTGTTCTCCTTGTCAAAACAGAACCGATCACAGTCCGGTGATCTGCGCGGAACTCTGCTGGTTTCGGCCCCTGATGTGGGTCAAACGGCGCCTATATCAAATCCATTGCGAAAAATATTTCGACGCGCAATACATTAGGTATCCCATTCGCAGGAGCCACCGATGAGCCAGCCCGAAACACCAAAACAAGCCGGATACAGAATGCCCGCGGAATGGGCGCCACATGCCCGTACATGGATGATGTGGCCAACGCGTGCCGAGGTCTGGGATGACATGAAAGAGACCCGCAAGAACTATGCGGCGGTCGCCCATGCCATTCGGGATTTTGAACCGCTGACGATGCTGGTGCATCCCGAAAACCGTGCCGAGGCGCAGGCCCTGCTGGGCAGTGATATCGATATGCTCGAGCATCCAATCAATGACAGCTGGGCGCGGGATGCGGGGCCGTGTTTTGTGACCAGTGATAAAGGCGTGCGTGCGGGGGTATCGTTTAGATTTAACGCATGGGGCGGGAAATACACCCCGTTTGACGGTGACAACAGCGCGGCCGAGGCGATTTTGAGCGCAGCAGATGTGCCGATGTTCTGTTCAGACCTGATTGCCGAGGGGGGCGGTGTCAGCGTTGACGGGCAAGGCACCATCCTGACCACGGACAGCTGCTTTCCCAACCCGAACCGCAATCCGGACTGGAGCCGTGCGCAGATTGAACAGGAGTTGAAGGACATGCTGGGCGGCGACAAGGTGATCTGGCTGCCCGGCAACGTGCTGGAAACCGAAACCGACGGCCATGTCGACGGGGTTGCCGCCTTTGTTGCCGCTGGCGTGGTTCTGATCGAGGCGCCAAGCCCCAAGGACCATGACTGGCACCACATTAACGTCGCCAATATCGCCGCAATGGAGGGGCAAACCGATGCGATGGGCCAACCGATCAGGCTGGTTACAATTCCCGATGCAACGGGTGCGGACACTTGTGGGTATGACGATATGTTCTGTCTTTCCTACATCAATTCATACATATGTAACGGCGCGGTCATCATGCCGGAATACGGGATTAAGACTGATGGTGAAGTGCATGAAATCTATCAGGATTTATTTCCAGACCGCCGCATCGTGCAAGTGCCAATCCCCGCAATCGCCATCGGTGGTGGCGGCATTCATTGCATCACTCAACAGGAACCGGCAGCCGTTGACAGCAATTAACAATACGCTACCATTCAATGAATAGTAACCGGAGTATTAATCGTGAAATTTCTTCTTTCGCTACCTTTTGTTTTCTTTCCCTTCATAGCGATTTCCGAGGCAACCGGAGGCTATAGTTACGGCGATGACAGCGTCGTCGTTGTCGCTCTTATTGCGATCGTCGTTGTCATCGCCTTCTTCATGTTCAGACGCCGGAAATAATACAGCGCCGTTTGTTCGGCCATTGTGTCTGTCGCGCAGGCCTTTTATGACTGGGTTATGTTGAAAACCCGTATCATCCCCTGCCTTGATGTCGCCGATGGCCGTGTGGTCAAAGGTGTGAATTTCGTTGATCTGGTTGACGCCGGTGATCCGGTCGATGCCGCCAAGGCCTATGATGCGGCGGGCGCGGACGAGCTGTGCTTTCTGGATATCAAAGCCACGGTGGAAAATCGCGGCACCATGTTCGATCTGGCCACCCGCACCGCCGAACATTGCTTTATGCCGCTGACCATCGGCGGCGGAGTGCGCAATTCCGACGATGTGCGGGCGCTGTTGTTGGCGGGGGCGGACAAGGTATCGTTCAACTCTGCCGCTGTGGCCAATCCGGATGTGATTGCGGATGCGGCCAACCATTTTGGCAGCCAATGCATTGTAGTGGCGATTGACGCGAAAACTGTGTCGCCCGGCAAATGGGAAATCTTCACCCACGGCGGGCGCGAGGCCACGGGGATAGATGCGGTGGAGTTCGCGCGTCTGGTGGTGTCCAAAGGCGCCGGAGAAATCCTGCTGACCAGCATGGACCGCGACGGCACCAAACAAGGGTTCAACCTGCCGCTGACCCGCGCCATTTCGGACGCGGTGCCGGTGCCGGTGATTGCTTCGGGCGGGGTTGGCACGCTGGACCATCTGGTCGAGGGGGTGACGATGGGCGGTGCATCTGCCGTGCTGGCCGCCAGTATTTTCCACTTTGGCACCTACACGATTGGCGAGGCCAAACAACACATGGCGGATGCAGGTATCCCGATGAGGCTGACATGAATGTATTAGAACAACTGGCCGCGACGATTGAGGCGCGCAAAGGGGCGGACCCTGACACCTCGTGGACAGCAAAATTGCTGGCCAAGGGGCCGGACAAATGCGCCGAGAAGTTCGGCGAAGAGGCGGTTGAGGCGATCATTGAGGCCGTCAAAGGTGACCGCGCGGCGCTGACCAGCGAGGCCGCGGATGTGCTCTATCACCTGCTGGTGATGCTAACGGCACGCGACGTGGCGCTGACGGATGTGCTGGCGGAGCTGGAGCGGCGCGAAGGAGTGTCGGGGATTGAAGAGAAGGCGGGGCGGTAGTGTAGTGTAGTGTAAGCTTCATCTTATGAAATACTTCACAAAAGGTGCGTACCATGCCTCACGAATACTCAGCCGAAAACCATGACTGGGACTTAACATTAAGGTCAGCTTGGGAATTGCTTCAACTCGGTCAAGCAATGCAACAGATGGCAACCACTGGAAATATCGGAAAAGGGTTTCCATGTTTTACTGGATCAATGCTTCTTTCGTTTTGCGCAATTGAAAGCTTCTCAGCATCCGTAGCATTCTCAATGCCCAAAGAAACACAGTTTCAAGATTTTGATTTTGAAAAATACCGGGGAACATTCAATTTCTGGGGTAAACTTGAAATTCTATTTAGTGAGCTAGATTACAGAATCGATAAATCAGAAGGTCTATTTCAAAAAATCAGTAAAATGCAGCAGTGGAGAAACTTGGTCACCCATGCGTCTCCTTACGAAATAAGTAATGTATCCATAAAAGATACTGTCAATGCGCCGCGAAATCTTCAAAAGCCATATCACTCAAAACAATACACCCGATCGACCAAAGTAACCGATGCAAAAGAGTTTTATACGGCCGCATACGACTACATAGATTTGGTAAAGAATTTGTCGGGAATTAATCCACGCGCTATGGTCATATATACGATTGGCAACAGTTCAGAAGATACGTGACATCACGCACCTCATCCCTACAGCTTCGAGCTAATAACCCCCGTATTAAACCCGCCCATGCGCAGCTCGCCATACAGCCGCTGATACTCGATCTTCGGGCAGCGGTTCATAATCACCGTCACGCCGCGGGCTTCGGCCAGTGCCGCCGCTTCCTCATTTTCGACCCCGATCTGCATCCAGACGGTTTTCAGGTTGGGAAATGCGTCTAACGCGGCCTCAACAATTGGTGTCACATGTTCGGAACGGCGGAAAATGTCGACCATGTCCACAGGGCGATCAATTGACGCAAGGTCCGGCATGATTTTCTGTCCGAACAGCATTTTACCCGCGTGGCCCGGATTAACGGGGATCACCGTGAAGCCCTTCATCGACAGATAGCGGGCCACAAAATAGCTGGGGCGCACGGGGTTCATCGAAACACCGACACAGGCGATCACCTTGTTGTCGGTCAGGATTTGTTTCAGGAGGTTGTCGGAATAGGTCATGAAATATCCTTAACAGGCTATACCAAAAGAAAAAAGCGCCCGGACCTACGTATAGGTCGGGCGCCAGTTACGGAACGAGGGACAGTGATAGTAGGTGCGCGCGTTCCGGGCGCTGCACCTGTACTACAACAGATAGGCAGGTTTGGCGCGATTGCCAGAGGCGGTAAATGAATTGTGATCACAGACCGGATCAGCCACGCGACGCATATAGTGCAACAGCAGCGGCGTTCGACATATTGAGCGAGCCAAATTCACCGGCTGCGTCAATTTTTACCAGCGCATCACAGGTCTCGCGGGTTTTTTCGCGCAGGCCCGGCCCTTCGGCCCCCAAAACCAAGGCAATCGGGCGATCCGTGCGGCCCTCGACGGCTTGGGCTACCGATTGCGTCGCCTCGCCGTCCAGTCCCAGCATCAGGTAGCCCATTGATTTCAGGGTCTCCATCGCAACCGCAAGGTTCTTGACCCGCAAATAGGGTTGGCGCTCCAAAGCACCCGAAGCGGATTTGGCCAAAGCACCGGTTTCAGGTGCGGAATGGCGTTGTAGGGCAATCACAGCGCGGGCGCCGAACACTTCGGCCGAGCGCAGGATCGCGCCGACGTTATGTGGATCAGTGATACGGTCCAGCAGCAGCACGCGGGGCACTTGGCCGTCCGCTGCCATGCAGGATTCCTCAATGCTGCCCCAGGTCAGCTGTTTGACCTCAAGGGCTGCCCCCTGATGCACCGATTGGGCCTCAAGCGGGGCACTAAATTTCCGCGCGTCAGACATTTCAGGCTCAATGCCACTGGCACCGATATCCTCGGCCAATTTATTATAGGCGTTTTTGGTCACAATCAGCCGCAGTTTTTTACGGTCCGGATTGCGCAAGGCATCGCGCACCGCGTGCAGGCCGAACAACCACACGGTTTCCGCCGCCGACGCACGCCTACCTTGTTCCTTTTCGATCACCCATTTAGGTTTTTCCATCGCCTTGATACCCTTGATTTTACGCAGATTTGACAATGCGATACACAGCACCCCGATACAAGGTGATTATCAGGTGGATTTACGCTTGACGGGTCAGCAGGACGCAGGTATCCACCCCGCAGGTTGGGCGTCAGGCCGCAAGGTGTGGCAGGGGACTGTAACTCCCTCGAGGCGACTCACGCCTGGTTCGATTCCAGGGTCGCCCACCATTTTCTCGAGAGCAGTTACGGCATCAGGATGTCGGACCGCTGATAGGTCGCGCTATCCTCGGTTCCGTCGTCGAAAACCAAAGTCACCGAAATACTGTCCACCGATCCCAGACCATAAATAATATACGGCAGATGGGTTTCCATTTTCATCGCATTGGGCTGGGCGGTATCCACGTAGCATTCCTCGACCTCGAACACCTGTTCAGCCGCCCCGTTCACCCCATAGCGGATTTCATGCAACCCGCAGCGCCACGCGACCAGATGGGTGAAATAGAGCAGATCATTGCCATCATATTCACGCACCGCGATCCATGCGGTTTTGGTGGCGGTCAGGATCGGCTTTACCTCGGTTGCAGTGGTGAATTTACCGGTTGGTATCTGCGGTTCGGGCTGCCAGTCACCTGTCGCTACATTTGGCGAGCTATCAGTGCCGTCCAGTAACGAACCTGTACCGGTTTCGGTCTGGGTTGCTTCCACCGTTGCCTGACCCACGGTTCTATGCGACCCCGCCCCCAGCCCGACGCTGATGGCGATGGTGAATACCAGTAATACGTGAAACATTTCTCTCTCCTGCTGCGTAAATGATTTCTTTTTACAATAGCTTCAACAAACCTGTTCAAAATCTTAACTATTCGCATCTTTTGAAACAATAACGCCTTTTGGCAAGCACTGTTTCGGCCTATAGTTTTCAAAACAACCACAGGCATGGCTAACTATGGCGAAGAAAAGCAGGAAACGTCAAGATTTCAATATCCTGATTGTCGCCCAGAACGGGCGGCTGCAATACGAGGCGGTTTTGTTCGCCGCGTCCCTGCGCCATTCCAACCCCGGTTTTAGGGGTCGCCTGATCGTGGCCGAGCCACAACCGGGCAAGAACTGGAAGAATGACCCAAGCATCGGCAATGACGAGGTCCGCGCCCTGCTGACCGATCTGGGGGCCGAGATTGTGCCCTTCAAAAGCAAACATTTCGGCGGGGATTACCCCTATGGCAACAAGATCGAGGCACTGATGGCAATGCCCAAGGGCGAACCGTTTGTGTTTTTCGATACCGACACGCTTATCACGGGGCCGTTGTCCGAGGTGGCGTTTGATTTTGATCGTCCCGCAGCCTCAATGCGCCGCGAGGGCACTTGGCCGACTGAAGAGCTGTATGGGCCGGGATATAACGAGACTTGGGGCGCTTTATATGACCGGTTTAATCTGGATTTTGCCAGCTCGCTGGATATGTCGCAGCCGGACGAATACTGGCAGCGCTACCTATATTTCAACGCGGGCTGGTTTTTCTACCGCTGCCCGCATGAATTTGGCAAACGCTTTGCCAAATACGCGCTGGAAATCCGTGACAACACGCCGGATGCGCTGGTGTGTCAGCCGCTGGATCCGTGGCTGGATCAGGTTGCCCTGCCCTTAGTGATCCATTCATTTGGCGGCGGGCGGCCGGGGCCGGAACTGGACGGGCTGGATGGCGATACCACCTGCCATTACCGCGTTTTGCCGATGCTCTATGCTCGTGAGAGCGATCATGTGGTTGATGTGCTGGAAACCGTCACATCGCCCAACAAGATCAAAAAGGTGATCAAACAGTATGACCCGATCAAACGGATGATATTCCAGCGGCGCGGGCAAAAGGTGCGGGCGATGTTTGACCGCGACGCGCTGCCCAACATGGAAAAGAAAATCCGCAACCAGATCAAGCGCGCAGGATTCTGGATGCGCTGATATGCGCAGCACGCGGGTTGATAATAATGATCCAAATCAACGCATTAAACCATGTAATCGAGTAATATCCTGTTAGGGAACGCCGACTCGGTTGCAATGGAGATGCTGAGGTTCTCGACACCGAATTTGGCAACAGGGTTGGTTGACCCTCCCCCGAGAAGGGGCGTCAAAAAGGAGGATGGTATTATGAAAACTTTTAGCAAAACACTTGCCGTGGTTTTAGCAGTTTCTGCAGTTCTTGTTTTAACCGGTTGTGATGTGTATGCGGTGCGTGCGCTGGAGGCTGACGCAGCTGCAGCAGAGAGCCATAGCGATGCCGGTGAGGGTGGCGGCGGCGGTCACCATCACTAAATTTCATCAATAGGTTGCTGCCATGGTTTCAATGTTTTCAACCATGGCAGCGGCTGTTTATAGAACTGCCAGCTGAGCCGTACAAGACAGGGTATGAATGCGATGTGGTGGTTATAACCTGATTGGGCCTGATGACATTTGGGG
>JAFLKA010000519.1 GCA_022712735.1 Marinosulfonomonas sp.
CAGCCGCGTCACCGCTGGTGTGGCGGCGCTTGATGCGCATGTGGCGCGCAAAGCGGCTGCTGCGGGGCTGGACCTGACTTTCTTGCGCACCATCCCCGGTGCAATCGGCGGTGCTGTGCGGATGAATGCGGGCTGTTATGGCTCTTACGTCGCCGATGTGTTCGTGTCGGCCAAAGCGATCACGCGGGCGGGTGAAATTGTCAGCCTGAGCGCTAATGATCTGAATTTTGCCTACCGCCAGACCGATTTGCCGGATGGCTGGGTGATCATCGAGGCCACGTTTGACGCGCCCAAAGGCGATGCGGAAGAATTGAACGCCCTGATGGATGCCCAGATCGCCAAACGTGACGCGACCCAACCCACCAAAGAGCGCAGCGCGGGATCGACATTCCGAAATCCGGCTGGTTTTTCATCAACAGGGCAGGCCAATGACAGCCATGATCTGAAGGCGTGGAAGGTGATTGATGACGCGGGCTTGCGCGGGTTTTCCATTGGTGGTGCGCAAATGAGCGAAAAACACCCGAACTTTATGATCAACACCGGTGGCGCAACTGCCGCAGACCTAGAGAAACTGGGTGAAGAGGTCAGAAAAAGGGTTTTCAAATCAAGTGGTTTGACGTTAGAGTGGGAAATTATGCGGATCGGGGAACCGGTTAGCGATAAGTGAGACAATAACGGGCAAAATTGCCCAATAATAAAGGGTCGCAAAGACCCTGTTGGCAAAAACACGAGGCGGGTATGTCGAGCAGGACAACCCCGAAAGTGGCGGTATTAATGGGTGGACCTTCGCGCGAACGCGAGGTGTCGTTATCATCTGGACGTGAATGCGTCGCTGCCCTGCGGGAAACAGGCTGTGAAGTGGTTGAGGTGGACGCAGGTCCAGACCTCTGCGCACGTCTGTCAGAAATCAAACCCGATGTTGTCTTTAACGCATTGCATGGCCGCTATGGCGAAGATGGCTGCGTGCAGGGGGTGCTGGAATGGATGGGCATTCCCTACACCCATTCGGGCATCCTGTCCTCGGCTTTGGCAATGGACAAAGAGCGCGCCAAGCTGGCCTACCAATCGGTTGGTTTGCCTGTGGTCGATAGCATCATCGCCAGTGCGGCGGATGTGCAAGCGGCACACGTTATGGCCCCGCCCTATGTGGTCAAGCCCAACAATGAAGGGTCCAGCGTTGGCATCTATCTGGTGCATGAAGACGCGAACGGGCCGCCAAAATTATCCCCCGATATGCCCGACACCGTGATGGTCGAGGCCTTTGTTCCGGGGCGTGAACTGACCACCACCGTGATGGGCGATCGTGCCCTTGGGGTCACCGATATTCTTACCGACGGCTGGTATGATTACGATGCCAAGTATGTCGAGGGTGGCTCGCGCCATGTTGTGCCCGCCGAATTGCCCGATGAAATCACTGCGGCCTGTCTGGACTATGCGTTGCGGGCCCATCAGGTATTGGGATGCCGCGGCGTCAGCCGCACCGATTTTCGCTGGGACGAGGCCCGAGGGCTGGATGGCTTGATCCTGCTGGAAACCAACACCCAGCCCGGCATGACGCCAACCTCTTTGGCCCCCGAACAGGCGGCGCAACTAGGTATTTCATTTGCCGAACTGTGCCGCTGGATGGTGGAGGACGCCTCATGCAACAGGTAGATCAACCAATGGCAGCCCCGCGCCGCGATCCAGCCCCGAGCCGCGTTTCCTATAAAATGCAACGTCTGATGTTGACGCCGGGGTTTCGTCGTTTCCTGCGGGTTGGTCTGCCGGTTCTGGCCCTGACTGCGACGGTCGGGATTATCCTGTCTGATGCAGGTCGGCGCGAAGCGTTCGAATTGAAAATCGCCGAAGTCCGCCGTTCGATCGAAGAGCGGCCGGAGTTTATGGTCAAGCTGATGGCGATAGATGGCGCGAGCGTTGCGGTGGCCGAAGATATCCGCCAAAGCCTGCCGCTGCAATTCCCGATGACAGCCTTTGATCTGGACCTTGAAGCGATGCGTGCGGGTATCGCAAAAATGGATGTTGTGGCCAATGTCGATGTGCTGGTGCGCAGCGGTATTTTGCAAATCAATGTGGTTGAACGCACGCCTGCCTTGGTCTGGCGCAGCTATGAGGGTGTGATCCTGCTGGATGCAGGCGGGCACCGCATTGCCCCGATTGGCAGCCGGATGCAGCGCCCTGACCTGCCACTGATTGCGGGCGAGGGCGCGGATAAGCACGTCGCCCAAGCCCTTGATATCCTTGCCGCAACCGGCCCGTTGGCCGCGCGTGTGCGTGGGATTGAACGCATGGGCGAGCGGCGCTGGGATCTGGTGCTGGACCGCCGTCAGCGCATTCTTTTGCCCGAACAACACCCGATTGCAGCGCTAGAACGCGTGATCGCCTTGAGCAAAGCGCAAGAAATGCTCGCCCGCGATTTAACAGTAATTGACATGAGAAACGAACAGCGACCCACGATCCGGATTGCCGAAAGCGCCATTGAAGAGCTGCGGCGGATCAGGGCCTTGAAATGAGGGAGTATTGATGATGAGTGAATTATACGCAACCCAGCGCGCCATGCGAGGCATGCGCAAAGCGGCGATGCAACGCGGGGTGATTGCCATTCTGGATGTGGGCACCTCGAAGATTGCCTGCCTTGTGCTGCGGTTTGACGGACCGGACCAGTTTAGTGGCGGCGACGAAATCGGCTCGATGGCCGGACAGTCCGGCTTTCGGGTGATTGGCGCTGCCACCACGCGGTCCCGCGGGGTTCGGTTTGGCGAAGTCGAGGCAATGCAGGAAACCGAACGCGCGGTGCGCACGGTTATTCAGGCGGCCCAGAAAATGGCCAACCTGCGGGTGGATCATGTGATTGCCTGTTTTTCGGGTGCGCGGCCACGGTCGTATGGTTTGGCAGGCGCGGTTGATCTGCATGATGGCGTGGTCACTGAAAACGATGTTTCCAGTGTTTTGGCCGCTTGTGATGTGCCCGATTACGGTGATGCGCGCGAAGTGCTGCACGCCCAACCCGTAAATTTTGCGCTGGATCACCGCTCGGGTCTGGGTGACCCGCGCGGCCAGATCGGCAATCAACTGGCCGTCGACATGCATATGCTGACGGTGGACGCGCATGTGGTTGGCAATTTGCTGCATTGTATCAAACGCTGCGATCTCGAGGTCGCGGGGCTGGCGTCATCTGCGTATGTGTCCGGTGTTTCAGCGCTGGTCGAGGACGAACAGGAACTGGGCGCGGCCTGTATTGATATGGGCGGCGGCGCGACAGGCCTGTCGATATTCATGAAAAAGCACATGATTTACAGTGACAGCGTGCGCCTTGGAGGTGACAACATCACCTCGGATATTTCGCAAGGCCTGCAAGTGCCGATGGCCACGGCCGAGCGGATTAAAACGTTTTATGGCGGCGTTGTCGCCACCGGTATGGATGACCGCGAGATGATCGAGGTCGGTGGTGATACCGGTGATTGGGAACATGACCGGCGCACAGTTTCGCGGGCCGAACTGATCGGCATTATGCGCCCTCGTGTTGAGGAAATTCTAGAAGAGGTTCGCGACCGTCTGGATGCGGCCGGGTTCGAGCATCTGCCAAGCCAGCAAATCGTGCTGACGGGCGGCAGCAGCCAAATTCCGGGGCTTGACGGATTGGCGACAAAAATTCTGGGCCAACAGGTGCGTCTGGGACGCCCGATGCGGGTTCAAGGCCTGCCTCAGGCGGCAACGGGTCCGGCATTTGCCGCATCCGTCGGTCTGTGCCTGAACGCGGCACACCCACAAGATGAATGGTGGGATTTTGATATTCCATCCGAAAAATACCCGGCACGGTCGCTAAAACGCGCCGTAAAATGGTTCAAGGACAACTGGTAATCCGCAATATATGGTGAACATGGCGAAATCCTGCCGATAAATACCTGTTTCACCCCACATTTTGTGGCCAAATTGCGTTTTTTAGGTGACGAGAGCTGTATCTGTGGATAAGATCAACCAAGAGTAGGCAAGCAATGGCCCAAAAGGGCCCCGATATTAATTCGGAACAACAAACAGGCGGATAGTTAAATGGCATTGAATTTTGTGGAGACCCAGCAGCAAGACCTGAAACCACGCATTACGGTTTTTGGTGTGGGCGGGGCAGGTGGTAACGCTGTCAACAACATGATCGAAAAAGAGCTCGACGGGGTCGAGTTTGTTGTGGCCAACACTGACGCGCAAGCTCTCCAGCAAAGCAATGCACCCGCAAAAATCCAGATGGGTGTTAAAGTCACCGAAGGTCTGGGTGCCGGTGCGCGCCCAACGGTCGGCGCTGCCGCCGCCGAAGAAAGCATCGAGGGTATCGTTGATCATCTTGCCGGTGCGCATATGTGTTTCATCACGGCTGGCATGGGCGGGGGCACCGGAACTGGTGCCGCGCCAATTATTGCACAGGCTGCCCGTGAATTGGGTGTTCTGACTGTCGGCGTTGTCACCAAGCCGTTCCAGTTTGAGGGCGCCAAGCGGATGCAGCAAGCCGAGGATGGCGTCGAGGCGCTGCAAAAGGTTGTTGATACGCTGATCATCATTCCGAACCAGAACCTGTTCCGTCTGGCCAATGAAAAAACCACCTTTACCGAAGCATTCTCGCTGGCCGATGATGTGCTTTACCAAGGTGTTAAAGGCGTGACCGACCTGATGGTGCGTCCCGGCCTGATCAACCTGGATTTTGCCGATGTTCGCGCCGTAATGGACGAAATGGGCAAGGCGATGATGGGCACAGGCGAGGGCGAGGGCGAAGAACGCGCCATCCAGGCTGCCGAGAAAGCCATTGCCAACCCGCTGCTGGACGAAATCAGCCTAAAGGGTGCAAAAGGCGTTCTGATCAACATCACAGGTGGCTACGACCTGACATTGTTCGAGCTGGACGAGGCCGCAAATCGGATTCGCGAAGAAGTGGACCCCACGGCAAACATCATCGTTGGCTCCACTCTGGATACAGCGATGGAGGGTGTGATGCGCGTGTCTGTGGTTGCCACAGGCATTGATGCGGTTGATGTCGACAGCCATATGCCGGTGCCACGCCGCAGTCTGGCCGAGCCGCTGACCACATCCGTTGCCGCCGAATCTGTAGCCGTTGAGATCGAGGATGATCTGGAGTTGCCCGAACAAGTTGCGGCTGCACAGGAGGCATCCGAGCCATCGTTCTTTGACAATGTGCAAACCACCGCACAAGAGCAGGGCGAAGACATTCTGGACACAGGCACCGATGATCTGCCACCGCCAGCGTATCGCCCTGAAATGACAGAGTTTCAGGCGCAACCTGAGAGCATTGAGGCCGAGGAGGTCGAGGTGTCGCGATTTGTCGCCCCGCGCCCACCGGTAGCGGGCACTCCTACGCCCGAGGCAATAGCCCGCTTGCACGCTGCAATCGACAAGTCACCGGCAGCCGCCGCGTCAGAGGAAAAACCAACCGCTGAAAAGCCGCGCTTCGGGATCAACTCGCTGATCAACCGGATGACAGGTCATGGCGATGAGCCAGCCGCACCAAGGGTGCAAAATCCGCCCGTTCAAAGCCATGCGACGGATGATGACATTGACCCGGAACAGGAACGGATCGAAATTCCGGCGTTCCTGCGGCGTCAAGCGAACTGATCGCACCTCACTTTTTTCGAGAAGGGCCTGCAATTTTGCGGGCCCTTTTCTTTTGATAACAATGGGTTAAAAACCCGTTTTTCAGTTTCCGGCAGGTCCCCGCGCAACCGTTACAAAGATGTTTCAGTCCGTTACAAAGAGTGTGTTGTGATACGGGTCTTAAGCAATTACCTCAAATGCGTCGGAACTGCTGTAATGTCCGATGATTCCTTACGGGGTAGAATTTGCAAACGACGATAAAAAATACAGTTGGTTTTTCGGGCATCGGCCTGCACACGGGGCAAACCGTGCGTATGACCGTGCATCCGGCGTCTGCGCAATACGGTATCTGGTTTCGCCGCACTGACCTAACCGGTGACGCGCTGATCCCCGCCCGCTGGGACGCGGTAAGCGATTCCCGTTTGTGCACCAAAATATCCAACGCATCTGGTGCTTCGGTTTCGACAATCGAGCATATCATGGCGGCCCTTTCGGGATGTGGCGTGCAAAACGCCCTGATCGAAATTGACGGCCCCGAAGTTCCGGTTCTGGACGGCAGTTCAGCCCAGTTTGTTAAGGCGATTGTCGCCGCTGGCTTGCAACGGCTGGATGCTCCGGTGCGCGCCATCGAAATTCTGATGCCGATTGAGGTATCGAATGGTCTGGCTACAGCACGGCTGGAGCCAGCCGAAAGCCTGCACATTGATTTCCACATCGATTTTGCCGACCAGTCCGAAGTGATTGGCCGCCAGAACAAAACGCTGAACATGGCCAACGGTGCATTCGTGCGCGAATTGTCCGATAGCCGCACGTTCTGTCTGGAAAAAGACGTCGAAACGATGCGGAATGCCGGACTTGCCTTGGGTGGCACAATGGAAAACGCTGTTGTTGTTGACGGCGACAGCGTGCTGTCCCCCGGCGGGTTGCGCCACGATGACGAGGCCGTGCGCCATAAAATGCTGGACGCATTGGGTGATCTGGCGCTGGCGGGTGCCCCTTTGCTGGCCCGTTATACTGGCCACCGTGCCGGTCACGCGCTGACCAACAAGCTGTTGCACAAACTATTTACTACGCCGGGTGCATATCGCATGGTGACTTGCGATAAATCCATGGCATCGCGCCTGCCTGGTGTGGGTGTTCACCACAAGGATTTGCCTATCATCGCATAAACGGGGCGAACCTGTGAAAAAAGCGTCGTTAAGGCGTTTTGCACAGGATTTTTCTGTGCTAGATAGGGTCGAAGGACATTGGGCTGCGTTAAGCAGCCCGCACAGGAATATGACGGGGTAGTCGGGCAATGGCACGCGGCAAAGCACGCTTAGTAATGATTGGTATGGTGGCTGCATTGGCCATCACTGCTGGCTGTTCCGGTCAAGGTGGCCGCAACAAAGAAAAACCAATCGAATCTTTTAGCGCTGAAGAAATATTCAAACAGGCCGAATTCGAGCTGGAAACCAGTCGCAAAGCCAAAGAGGCAACAAGGCTGTTTGGCGAGGTTGAACGCCTGTATCCCTATTCGGAATGGGCCAAACGGGCGCTGATCATGCAGGCCTTTTCCTATCACAAGGACAAGGACTATGAAAACAGCCGCACCACTGCGCAGCGTTTCATCGACTTTTACCCAGCCGACGAGGATGCAGCCTATGCGCAATACTTGTTGGCGATATCCTATTACGACCAGATTGATGATGTGGGCCGCGATCAGGGGCT
>JAFLKA010000399.1 GCA_022712735.1 Marinosulfonomonas sp.
CCCTGTTCACCGATCTGGGCGTCACCGCCAAAGGTGGCGATGCTAACGCGGTTCAAACAGAACTGGGTAATCTGATGTTGAACTGCACCAGCTGTCACGCGGACAATAAATTCGTCATCGAGGGCACAGCCGAAGCCTCTCAATAACGGGTTACATCACCAACCAATCCTGCAAAAGCCCGGTCACCTGATCGGGCTTTTCCATTGTTGACATATGTCCGCATCCGGCAATCACCTCAAGCCGCGCACCGCTGATCCCGTCTGCCATTTCATCGGCCAGCTCTGGTGGCGTCAACTGGTCCTCATCACCAACCACCACCAGCGTCGGGCATTTGATCTGACCCAGCAACGACACCGAATCCTGCCGCCCGATAATGGCGCGTATTTGTTGTGCCCAAACTTCAGCACCGGTCTGGGCCGCCATCTCGGTAATTGCCGCTTTCAATTCGGTATCCCTATGCCGCGCTTGTGCAATGCTCAAATCAAGCGTCGCATGAATCACCGCCATAAATTTGCCCGCCGCCGCCAGCGCCAGCGCCTCATGACGCAGCACTATTTTCTCGGACGTATCCGCCCTAGCGGAGGTGTCCATCAACGCCAGCCGCTCAACGCGTTCCGGTGCTTGACGGATAATTTCCAGACTGATGTAGCCGCCCATCGATAGGCCAGCCAAAGCAAACCGTTCCGGTGCCCCCGCCAGAATATGCGCTGCGATTTCAGGCATTGTGCCGTGGCGCATATGGTCGCCAATGATCAACTCGCGCTCCTGTTTCAGCATGGCAACCTGATCAGCAAACAACATGTCAGTGCAGGCCAGACCGGGGATCATAACAAGCGGGGTGTTGGACATCGCAAGACCTATCGTAATTTTACATCCCCCATCATATGTATATCATCGGCAAACACCAGTTCCCCCGTAAGGAAACCTCATGCGTATATTATTTGCCTTCCTGATCCCTCTGGCCCTGACCGCGTGTAAATACGATGAATCGATCTCGGGCTATACCGACACAAATGCAACTTGGACGCTGGTTGAACTCGATGGCAAGCCCTTCACTGCCCGCGCCACCATTGAATTTCCATCCAAGGGAAAGGTCACCGGCCAAGCGCCCTGCAACACCTACGCCAGCACCCAGACCGTGCCACTGCCGTGGTTCAAACTCGGCCCTATTATGTCAACGAAAATAGCCTGTGCCGATCTGGCCGCCGAACAGCAGTTCTTTGACACCCTCGCGGCAATGACCCTTGCCGAAACCCTTGCAAACACAATGATCCTGACCAGCGATGATGGCCGCGAAATGGTGTTTACAACCGCACCCTAGGAATGGCGCAAATAGGCATCGACAAACCGCTGCCGCGCCGCAGGTAACGGCTTGTTTCCCAATGAATGCGCCAACCAATGGGTCAGGAAATGTCCGGTCATCCGCAGCCCGTCGTTAATTTCGTTATCCGGTGCCGGCCCCTGCCCCAACAAACACAGCGGCAATGGCAGTAAACGGTCCGCCCAATCGCCGGCCCCCTCGGCACTGACCGCGCGGCCCGATTTTGGCGACACATAGGCCAGATCATCACGGCTGCCATTCACCACACAGGTCCGTAAATCCAGCCCGAACCCCAAATCCTCCAGCAGCGCCAACTCCCAGCGCAAATAGGCCAGTGGCCAACCTTCGGTATTGCCCAGCAAATCAAACAGGGTGACGGATCGTTGATATAGCTCAGGGTGCGCCTCGCGCTCGGGCAAGGCAAACGCCAGCAAAGCGCAGACAGAATTCAGCCCCGCCAGCGTCAGACGATCACTCATCAGCGCCGCCGCGCGACTGCGAATAGGTTCAACCGTATAGCTGCCCAAATGGTCCTCAAGCCGTGCGCGCCATGTCACATCCAGCTGCGCACCCGGTTGCAAAACCCGCGTCATCTTGCGCGATGTCGCCCCCCGCACCACGCCCGCGTGCCGCCCGTGTTCAGCGGTGAAAACCTCGATGATGGCCGCGTTTTCGCCGTGCTTTCGCACCTGCAACAACACCCCTTCATCCCGCCATTCCATATGGTTATCCTGTTATCCCAGCCCCGGTTGGTCCAGCAAATTGCGCCCCTGCTTGTCCTCGACCTCGATCACCCAGACATCTGGATCAAACGATTTCTGCCGCCGGATCGCCATATCCACCTCGGCCTCGCAACCTACAGCCATGCCGATCCACGCCCGCTGTCCGGTTTGCAAATCAAACGAGCGCTCGAACGCCTGTGCATTGCCATCCAGCGTGTTCACTTTGATCAAAACCGAACCCGCCGTCAAATCGCCCTTGGTGGTCACAAAGGCCGGAATGTTTTCCAGATCCAGACGGTGCATATACGCCTGAACCCAGAATTCAGATGTCAGCCGTGTCATGTGTTGCCATCCTTGAAATTCAGCCCCATCTCGGTATAGCGCTCGGCCTCGTTCAACCAGTTTGGTCGCACTTTGACTTGCAAAAACAGATGCACGCGGCGGCCCAGAAATTCTTCCAACTCCTCGCGCGCGGCCTTGCCGACCGCCTTGATGGTCTCGCCTTTATGGCCCAGCAAAATGCCCTTGTGGCCGTCGCGCATCACATAAATCAGCTGGTCAATCTTGACCGACCCATCCTTGCGATCCTCCCAGTTTTCGGTTTCAACCGTCAACTGATAGGGCAATTCCTGATGTAGTCGCAGCGTCAGTTTCTCGCGGGTCATTTCAGCGGCGATCATCCGCAGCGGCAAATCCGCGATCTGGTCCTCGGGATATAACCACGGACCCTCCGGAACTTCGCCAGCCAGCCATTTGCGCAAATGATCAACGCCGTGGCCC
>JAFLKA010000120.1 GCA_022712735.1 Marinosulfonomonas sp.
GGATTGTATCGCGCGGCAGGGCAAGCCAAGGGCCGTGACAACGCCAGCCCGCAATATTGCGACGCCTGCTTTTCCGGCGAATATCCGGTAAAACCCGCCGACATGATCGCGCAGGGGTTCGAGATCAAGGCGGCGGAATGATTTTCCGCACAGCATTCTAAGAAATAGAGGGCGTGATATCATATGACCCGAAGCTATCTTCTTCTGCTTACAATCTTATCATTGACGGGCTGTGTCCCTGATGAAATCTCGACACCGCCTGTTGATGTGACCCTTAAGGCGGCTGGGAATATTGCCCGCCCCAACCACATATCATCGCTAAAGGTCAGGGTTTACGAAAACGTAGGCGTAAATCGAGTTTGGATCGAAGAACGCACAGGGGTTTCTTGCCAAATCAGTAGCCCTTTCTACTCTGTGAAAGCTTCAACTCCTGCGCGGATAAAAGTGCCCACCTATGGAACACAAACTCCTAATTTCACTACGACTTGCACATACAAGGGTGAAACTCTGGAGACGAGTAGCGGAGGGTGTTTTTTCGAACGTGGCAAAGAGCCAGACCCTAACGCTGAAGAGCCGCGCGGGGTGTGTAATCACGCCGACATCACAGTTATATTCGGGAAATGACTCGCTCCCCCCTCCCCGCAAACGTCGCCGCTGCCTATGACAGCTACCCCGCCAACGCCCGCGATGTCCTGCTAAATGTGCGAAACCTGATCTTCCAGGCCGCCGCCCAAAACCCCGCCGTTGGCCCCCTAACGGAAACCCTGAAATGGGGCGAGCCCGCTTATCTGACCGAGGCTACCAAATCAGGCTCCACCATCCGCATGGCGTGGAAACCCGCCAAACCCGATCATGGCGCGCTGTTTTTCAACTGCAAAACCACACTGGTAGACACCATGCGCGAGATTTACCCCGATACCTTCACCTATCAAGGCACCCGTGCCGTGCTATTTCCGCTGGATCAACCGCTACCAAATGACGCTCTGGCGCATTGCATCGAAATGGCGTTAACATACCATCGAAACAAGCGGTAAAGACCATACACATGACAAACCCTTCTGAGCCCGTCGCCCTGATCACCGGCGCATCCCGCGGCCTTGGTGCCGCAATGGCCGAGGCCTTGGCCCCGACCCATCACATCATCGCCGTGGCCCGCACCACCGGCGGGCTTGAGGACTTGGACGACCGGATCAAAGCCAAGGGCGGCAACGCCACGCTCGCGCCGATGGACATTACGCAAGACGCCGCCATGCAACACCTGTGCCGCTCGATCTATGATCGCTGGGGTGGCTTATCCATGTGGGTGCACGCGGCCATCTATGACGCGCCGCTATCGCCGGCTGGCCAAATCAGCGAGGGCGACTGGGACAAATCCCTCGCCCTGAACACCCGCGCCACCGGCATCCTGATCAGCTATATCGCACCCCTTCTGGGCCAATCGGGCACAGCCATCTTCTTTAATGATCCCGCACCGCGCGGTGCGAAATTCTTTGGTGCATATGGCGCCACCAAAGCCGCGCAAATCGCACTGGCCCGCAGTTGGCAGGCAGAATCGGTCAAAACCGGCCCCCGCATCCACATCGCTACACCTGCACCGATGCCCACCGGCCTGCGCGCCCGTTTCTATCCTGGAGAAGACCGCGCGCCGCTGGCCGACCCACACGAGGAAGCGGCCAAGATACTGGCGGAACTGTAACCTCACCCCTTCTTCTTTTCCTAAATACCTCCGCGCCTCGCTGCATAGATTCTTTTCTGCCACAGACAAGAAGGCGCAAAGGCGCATTCACGACAGAACCTTTACCGCACCGCACCCTTGCCCTATTCAATATTCAGGGCACAAAAGGTAAACTATCATGCGCATTCTCATCACCAATGACGACGGCATCAACGCGCCGGGGCTGCTAACGCTGCTGAACATCGCCACCGAAATTGCCGGACCGGACGGCGAAGTCTGGACCGTGGCGCCCGCATTCGAGCAATCGGGCGTAGCGCACTGCATTTCCTACACCCACCCGATGATGATCGCGCAACTGGGCGAGCGCCGCTTTGCCACTGAGGGATCACCCGCCGATTGTGTGCTGGCTGGCCTGCACGACGTGATGAAAGACACCCCGCCCGATCTGATCCTGTCAGGCGTGAACCGTGGCAACAACGCGGCTGAAAACACGCTTTACTCCGGCACCATTGGCGGCGCGATGGAAGCAGCACTTCAGGGGCTGCCCGCGATTGCCCTGTCGCAATACTTTGGGCAAGAAAACGCCGATATGGATGACCCGTTCGAAGCCGCCGCCGTGCACGGGGTCGCCACAGTGCGCGCAATCCTTGCCGCCACCCCACAACACAACGATGATTACCGCCTGTTTCACAGCGTCAATTTCCCCCCCGTTTCCGCCGCTAACGTCAAGGGCATGAAAGCCACACCGCAGGGGTTCCGGCGCGATGTGAAATTCGGTATCGAGCCACATTTCGCCCCCTCGGGTCGTAAATTCCTGTGGATCAAGGGCGGGCCACAACATACCCCGACCGAACCCGGCACAGATGCGGCTGTCAATCTGGATGGCTATATCTCGAGCACCC
>JAFLKA010000121.1 GCA_022712735.1 Marinosulfonomonas sp.
TTCATCACCTGCGCTTTGAAACTATCGTGGATGTGCTCCAGCAACACTTTCAGGCGCTTTACATCAGCGGGTTTTTCCGGCTGGAACGGGTCCAGCATGGATTTGGATTTACCGGCGGTATAAACGCGGCGTTCAACCCCGTGGCGGTTGATCAATTCGTTCACCCCGAAACTCATCGAAATCACACCGATTGATCCAATGATTGAGCTTTCATCCACCCAGATTTCATCTGCTGCCGTTGCCAGCCAATAGCCGCCGGATGCCGCCACATCTTCAACAAAGGCAATCACGGGGATGTCTTTTTCGTCCGACAGCCTGCGGATACGTGCCGCAATCAGCGATGATTGCACGGGCGATCCGCCAGGCGAATTGATCACCAGCGCCACCGCCTTTGGCTTGCCGCGCTTGAATGCTTTTTCAATGGCTGGCCCCAGGGCTTCATCATTTAATGACCCGCGACTGCCCGCCGAAATCACGCCGGACAGGCGAATAACCGCGACTACAGGGTCGGATTTAATAAAGGGGATCCAGCGCTTCATAAGTATGGATGTAGAGTGCCGCATCGGTGCAAACAAGGCAGATCGCAAAATCGGGCTATAGTGTTGCCAATTTAATAGGCCATCGCGCCTTTGACGGCCCGTTTCCATGCAGCGTATTTTACATCGCGCACATCGTCCGGCATGGCGGGTTCAAACCGTCGTTCCAGCGCCCATTCTTGCGCAAATTCATCCTGCGCCGGATAGATACCGGCCTTCATTCCTGCAATCCACGCCACCCCTAACGCCGTGGTTTCCAGCACAGTCGGGCGGTCAACTTGCGCGCCCAGAATGTCGGACAAAAACTGCATGGTCCAATCGCTGGCTGTCATTCCGCCATCGACCCGCAAGACAGCCGCATCGCCAGCACCTGGCCAATCCGCCTGCATGGCTTCCAGCAAATCGCGGGTTTGAAAGCCGACGCTTTCCAGCGCTGCCTTTGCCATTTCAGCAGGCCCCGTGCCACGGGTCAGACCAAACACAGCACCACGGCATTCGGCGTTCCAATAGGGTGCGCCAAGGCCGGTAAAGGCGGGCACCATGACCACGTTTTGCCCCGCGTCAGCCGCCTGTGCCAGTGCTTGGGTTTCGGAGGCATCTTTGATAATCCCCAGCCCGTCGCGCAGCCATTGCACGGCAGCACCGGCAATAAAGATCGAACCTTCCAGCGCGTAAGTGGTTACCCCGTCGAACTGGTAGGCAATCGTGCCCAGCAAACGGTTGTTGCTTTCAACCAATGTGCTGCCCGTGTTCAGCAGTGCAAAACAGCCCGTGCCATAGGTGGATTTCATCATCCCCGGGGTGAAACACGCCTGCCCGACGGTGGCCGCCTGTTGGTCCCCTGCCACCCCGCGAATGGCTATCGGTGCGCCGAACAGATCGGGTGTGGTTGTGCCAAAATCCCCGTCGCAATCGCGCACATCCGGCAGCATTGCCATTGGCACGTCCAGCAAGGTGCAGATTTCCTCGTCCCAATGCCCGTCGCGGATATTATACATCAATGTTCGGGCGGCGTTGGTGGCGTCGGTTGCGTGATGCTCCCCGCCAGTCAGCCGCCAGATCAGGTAGCAATCCACCGTGCCAAACAGCAGATCACCCGCCTCGGCCCGCGCCCGTGCGCCCTCGACGTTATCCAGCAACCACTTCACCTTGGTGCCGGAGAAATACGGGTCCAGCAGCAGGCCGGTTTTGTGGGTGATCATGCCCTCAAGCCCTGCATCCTTTAGGGCGTCACAAATGCCGGATGTGCGGCGGTCCTGCCAGACAATCGCGTTATGGATCGGCACGCCAGTTGCCTTGTCCCAGATGATCGTGGTTTCGCGCTGGTTGGTGATGCCAATCGCGGCAATATCCCCTGCTGTCGCACCCGCCTGTGTCATCGCCGCTTGTGCCGTGCGGATCACGGTTTGCCACAAATCCTCGGGCTCATGCTCCACCCATCCCGACTGCGGGAAATGCTGCACGAATTCTTCTTGCGCACTGGTCGCGACCCGCATGTTGCCATCAAATAAGATCGCCCGCGATGATGTTGTGCCTTGGTCTATGGCCATCACATATGTCATGTATTCCCCCGTGTTTGCAGTAGTGTCATGTGAAACGTGCCACAGCACAAGCCCCCAGAGGATGAATGCAAAAAAGGCGCACGGGTAAATGTGCGCCTTTTTTTTGTAATTGTTGAGTTGGGTGTCTAAACCCTATCCGTAAATCTCTTTCATCCGCCGGTATGACATCAGCTCGCGGCGCTTCTCGTCCCACAGCTGTAGTTTCACACAAGACAGGCTTTCGCGGATTGTCAGGCGCTGGGCGTCTTTCAGCACCGGGAAATCACGCAGCACTTCTTTTAGGCGGTAAAACGGGATGCGTGCATAGATGTGATGCACATGGTGGATACCGATGTTACCGGTCAGCCATTGCAGCGGCTCGGGCAATACATAATGCGAACTGCCGTGCAGGGCGGCATCATGCAGGTTCCAGTCCTCATCGCGATCCCAATAGGTGTTTTCAAACTGGTGCTGCACATAGAACATCCAAACGCCGATGGTTGCGCCCATGATAGTGCTGGGCAGGAAGATCAGCAGCAGC
>JAFLKA010000521.1 GCA_022712735.1 Marinosulfonomonas sp.
GATCAAACAGCGGGGCGCCAACCTGTTCCTCCAACTGGCGTATCTGGATGCTGACAGCGGAATGGCGGAGATGGATGGACGAGGCCGCCGCGGTGAAACTGCCGTGGTCTGCGATGGCGATGAGCGAGGTCAGGGGGTCAAGGCGCATCCTTAGTGTTAAAATTTTTAACGGTAAATGTAAATTAGTTTCGTTTTTTGTTACAATGAGAAAAGCATAGGGTCGGGCAAACCATGCGCGAGTCGCAAATGGACAGAAAAGAGGTTCCCGTGAAAAATAGTGACGCAACAGGCCCGCTGAAAGGGCTTCGCATTCTGGATATGACGCGCATTCTGGCGGGGCCTTATGCCACGCAATTGCTGGGTGATATGGGGGCGGATGTGATCAAGGTCGAGCGGCCCGGTGCAGGGGATGATACCCGCGCATGGGGGCCACCTTATGTTACTTCGGCAGATGGCGAAGTATCACGCGAGAGCGCCTATTACATGTGCACCAATCGCAATAAGCGTTCGATTGCGGTGGATATGGCCGATCCGGACGGGGCCGATACCCTGCGCAAACTGGCCGAAAAAGCCGATGTGGTGATCCAGAATTTCAAGGCAGGGGGCTTGGCTAAATACGGGCTGGATTACGCGGCGCTCTCAGTGATCAATCCGGCGCTGGTTTACTGCTCGATCAGCGGTTTCGGGCAGACCGGACCAAACGCGCATCGGGCGGGCTATGATCTGTTGGCCCAAGGGGCGGGCGGCATCATGAGCCTGACCGGCGATCCTGACGGGGTGCCGACCAAGGTGGGCGTGGGCATCAGTGATATGATGTGCGGCATGTATGCCAGCACCTCGATTTTGGCGGCCCTGCGCCATCGTGATGCCACCGGCGAGGGCCAGCACATCGACATTGCGCTGGCCGACACCCAAGTGGCGTGGCTGGCCAACGAGGGGGTGAATTACCTGCTGTCGGGCGATGCCCCCAAACGGCGCGGCAATCAGCACCCCAATATTGTGCCCTATCAGGTGTTTGAATGCGCCGATGGCCACGCGATTGTGGCGGTGGGCAATGATGCGCAATTCGCGCGGTTCGCGGCGCTGATTGGCTTGCCGGAATTGGCGGAGGATGTGCGGTTTACGGTGAACACGGCGCGGCTGGAGCACCGCGAGGTGTTGATTGCGCAGCTTGAGGCGCGCATCCGCCAGATTGAAAAGGCGACACTGGTGGCTGATATGGAATCTGCCGGTGTGCCGGGGGGCGAGATCAATACAATCCCCGAGGTGTTTGCCTCAAAGCAGGTGGCAGCGCGGGAGATGAAGATTTCGATGCCGCATCCGTTGGCCGCATCGGGGAGCGTTGATTTGATCGGTAATCCGGTGAAATTCAGCGCAACCCCCGTGAATTATCGGCGTTCACCGCCGTTATGTGGTGAGCATACGGATGAAATTCTGGCTGACTGGCTGGGGGACGAATGATGTTTCAACTGACTGCTGAACAGGTGCAAATTCAGGGGGCCGCGCGGGAATTGGCCCAAGGGGTGATCCGTGAGCGTGCCGCCGAAGTGGACCGGTCCGAGGCATACCCGTGGGACAATGTGGCGGCGCTGGTGGAGGCCGGTTTCATGGGCATGTGCATTCCCAAGGAGCACGGCGGGCAGGGGTGTTCCTACCTTGACGCGGTGCTGGTGGTCGAGGAAATGGCCAAGGCCTGCGGCGTCACAGGGCGCATTGTGGTCGAGGGCAACATGGGTGCGATTGGTGCGATTTGTGCGTATGGAACCCAAGCGCAGATCGACCGTGTTGCGCCGCTGGTTCTGGCGGGGGACAAACCGGCGATTTGCATCACCGAGCCAGGATCGGGATCGGCGGCGACCGATATGACCACGGTGGCGGTGAAAAAGGGCGACACCTATGTGTTGAACGGCACCAAGCACTGGATCACCGGCGGCGGTGTGTCCAAGACACATCTGATTTTCGCGCAGGTCGAGGAAAACGGCGAGCGGCTGGGCATCGGCGGCTTTATCGCGGTGCGCGGCGAGGACGACGGGCTGATCATCGGGCCGCGTGAACCTGCGATGGGGCTGCGCGGTATTCCCGAAACCGAGGTGCGGTTTGAGGATATGGAGATTGCCGCCGATATGGCCTTGATCCCGCCGCAGGGCATCAAGCGCGGTTTTGCCGGATTGATGAACGCCTATAACGGCCAGCGGGTTGGGGCGGGAACCGTGGCGCTGGGCGTAGCTGTTGGCGCTTATGAGGCGGCTTGTGAGTATATCAAAATGCGTGAGCAGTTTGGCCGCCCGATTGCCGAGTTTCAGGGGCTGCAATGGATGGTTGCCGATATGAATGTCTCGCTTGAGGCCGCTCGCATGATGCTGTGGCGGGCTGCGAGCAGTGGCGACGGGTTTCCGGATGCGTTGATGGCGGCGCAGGCGAAACTGATTGCCTCGGAAACCGCCGTCAAAGTCACCAATGACGCGCTGCAAATGCACGGGGCGGCGGGGTATTCGCGCAACCTGCCGCTGGAG
>JAFLKA010000178.1 GCA_022712735.1 Marinosulfonomonas sp.
GATGACACGTGGATCGTCGGGCTGCATCGTTGGGGCGGTGCCCTCGGGGGCGAACTCGACGTAGGCTTCGTCCAGCACCAGCAGGCAGCCGTCGGGCACGCGCATGATCATATCGGTGATCACATCGGCGCTGTGCCATGTTCCCATCGGGTTGTCGGGGTTGGCGATATAGACCAGTTTCGCGCCCACTTCGGTGGCTTTGTCGATCAGGGCGTCGGGGTCTTCGGCGTCGTGTTTGAACGGCACCTGCACCAGTTCGCCGCCAAAGCCGTTTACGTGGTAGTTGAAGGTTGGGTAGGCGCCGGTGGAGGTGACGACTTTGTCGCCTGCCGCAACGGTCATGCGCACCAAGGAGCCGAGCAGCCCGTCGATGCCAGCGCCAATGACGATGTTGTCCATGGTGACGTTGTGGTGGGCGGCCAGCGCGTGGCGCAGATCGTGGCTGGCACTATCGCCATACATCCATGTTTCAGGCACGGCATTCTGCATCGCCAGAATCGCTTTGGGCGAGGGGCCGAATACGTTTTCATTTGCACCAAGGCGGGCCGCAAAAGGATGGCCAAGGGCGCGTTCCTGCACTTCGGGGCCAACGAATGGCACGGTGGAGGGCAGGGAGGTGATCAGCGGGGTGTATCTGGGTCCAGTCATGGGGAATAGATTGCGCAAAATGCACGGGGCGGCAAGGGGATAGGTTGAAAATACCAGCGCCGTGCATATATGAGAATCATTCGCAACTACCAACAGGTGATATATGTCGATCAAACTAACCCGTCGCGGATTTCTGGCAACCACAGCAGCAGCAGGGGTTGTGCGCACTGTACCCACATTGGCCACCAAAACTGGCGGGCGGCGGATATTGAAGATCGTTTATGACAAGTCGATGGGCATGATGCGGGCGATTGAGCGGGTGGTTTACTAAATCGGACGACAGGCATGTAATTCCCTACCTATGCAAGGGCGCCTGTTCAGGCTAGCCTGACACGCATTATCGCTGACCTATTATAGGAGGCGCGCAATGCTTTTTAGGCTCGCTATTACGTTGTTAATATTGCTGTCTTGTGCGGGGATGACCCGCGCCAAATCGCTGGCACTGGTGATCGGCAATGACAGCTACCAGAATGTTGAACCCCTTTTGAAGGCGCGTTCGGACGCCGAAGGATACCGTGCATTCCTACAGGATCGCGGGTTTGACGTGACGATGAAGCTGGATCTGGGCGGGCGTGATATGGTGGTGGCTCTGGCCGAATTTCTGGATAAAATTGCAACGGGTGACACGGTTCTGTTTATCTATTCCGGTCATGGCTGGTCTGATGGGCGCGAGAATTATCTGGTGCCGACCGACATTCGGTTTGAAGGGTCGGAAACCCTGATTGCAGCGGAAAGTTTTGCTCTGCGCAATGGTGTGAACGGTATTATTGACAAGATTTCGCGCCGCGGCCCCGCATTAACCGTGGCCATTATCGATGCCTGCCGAAACAACCCCTTTGCCAACCCAAGCGACGGCACCCGCGCGATTGGTCTGGAGCGCGGGCTGGTTCAGGTCCAAGCTCCGGTGGGCACCTTCATTGCGTTTTCTGCGGGCGAAGGGCAAACCGCGCTGGACCGTTTGTCGGATGACGACCCGGAGTCCTATTCGGTTTTTACCCGCTTTTTCCTGGATGAGTTGGCAAAACCACAGGATTTGCAATCGGCATTCAAGGCAACACAACTGGCGGTGAACCAGTCGGCGCAGCGCATTGGCCACCCGCAGCGCCCCGCCTATTACGACGAGGTGATTGGCTCGGCTTGTTTAACGGGCGCTTGCACTGGGTTATTGGTGGACCCGTCGAAATTGCCCGATGCCACGCCCGTGGTGACGATTGATCAGGTGTTGATTGCGCAAGTCGAGTGGCAGGATTTCAAGGATACAACCTCGGTCGAGGCGTTGTTGCAGTTTGCAGCCCGCCATGAGGGCACGCCGTATTCGGCGTTGGCCGCGGATAAAGCGAGGGTAATATTGGCGACACAAACGAATGAACGAGCGCCGGTTACGCCCGCGCCGCCGGTAGAGGTGGAGATCGAGGTTGCACCGGAACCGCCTGTTGTGGCGGATTTCAAACGGCCCAAGTGGTGCCCGTCAGCCGCCACGG
Organism: Marinosulfonomonas sp.; assembly: GCA_022712735.1. The sequence continues at coordinate 2,130 of JAFLKA010000178.1, forward strand.
CAACCGAGAAGGCGATCTGTGGCGATGAACAACTGTCGTCGCTCGATCTGAAAATGTCCCGGCTATATTTTGCGAAACTACGGCGGCGCGATGCCAGCGGTAAGGCGCGTTTGAGAAACAGTCAACGCACATGGATTGGCGCACGCGACGCCTGCGGGCGCGATGTGGGCTGTATCTTGCGCAAATACGAGGACCGCGTCCGGTATATGCGTAACTGATCCTGTGGTGGCGCAAAGTTTGGCGGGTTAGCCCATTTCGGCCAGTCGCTGCATCGCGGCGTTTAGTTTGGCCGCTTCTTCTTCTTTCTGGGCCAGAAGTTCACGGCTCTCAGTGACCACGGCGTCGGGGGCGCTTTCGACGAACTTGGGGTTGTTCAGACGGCCCCGCAGCCCCCCCATGTCTTTTTCCAGTTTAAGAAGCGATTTTTCGAGGCGGTCTTTTTCAGCCGACACGTCGATGATATCGGCCAAGGGGAGCGCGAATACACCGCCCTCGACCGCGATGGTCACAGCGCCTTTGGGGAGGGTCGCGGTCTCGGTCAGGGAATCGATGCGGGCGAGGCGTTTGATCAGGGCCTCGTTATTGGCCCAAGCAGTGCGTCCCGCAGCGTCCAGATTTTGCATCAGCATCGGGATTTTTGCGCCGGCTGGCACGTTGACTTCTGTCCGTACCGAGCGGATTTTGTCGACCAGATCGGTGACCCAACCCATTTCGCGATCAGCATCGGCATCGACCAGATCGGCGGCGGTGTATTGTGGCCAATCCTGATGGACCAGCATGTTGTCGCGGGTGCCGGTGATGCCCCATAATTCTTCGGTGATGAAGGGCATGATCGGGTGCAGCATGATCAGGGATTGATCAATGATCCATGCCATGGTGGCGCGGGTTTCCTTGATGGCTGCTGCGTCTTGGGAGAAGAATGTCGGTTTGGTGAATTCCAGATAGCGGTCGCACAAGGTCCCGCGCACAAAGACATATGCGGCGCTGGCGGCGTCGTTGAAACGGTAGGCTGTAAGCGCTGCGTTATAGGCATCAAAAGCTTTAGCGGCTTCGCCGACCATCCATTTGTTTAGGGGCAGTTTGACGGTGGATGGATCGAAATCAGGGTCGGGGTGGCATTCGTTGAATTGTGCAAATGATACCGCATTCCAGAGTTTGGTGCCGAAATTGCGGTAGCCAGAGACGCGTTCCATCGATAGTTTTAAGGAGCCGCCGAGGGAGGCCATCGAGGTCATGGTGAAGCGCACGGCGTCGGCACCGAATTCGTCGATCATATCCAGCGGGTCGATGACGTTGCCCAAGGTTTTGGACATTTTCACGCCATTTTCGTCGCGCACCAACTGGTGCAGGTAAACGGTGTCGAACGGCACTTTCCCCGTAACCTCGAGCTGCATCATCATCATGCGGGCGACCCAGAAGAACAGGATGTCTTGCCCCGTGATCAGGGTGGAGGTGGGGAAGTATTTTGCAAGTTCCGGCGTGTCCTCGGGCCAGCCAAGGGTGCCGATGGGCCAGAGGCCGGAGGAGAACCATGTGTCTAGGACGTCGGGGTCGCGCCATATTGGATAACGCATTTCGCCATAATTTCCAGTATTACCGGCCTCAATAAGTCCTTGAGTGAATAACTCCACGGCCTCACTTTTGTTTGAAACCTCCACAACCTGACAGTTAGAAAGGGGAGGCGGTAAGTTGCTGACTTTGTTTTCGAAAAGCATTCTAACAGTATCAAAGTCGGAGGCACACTCAGTCAGTTCGCCAGCGTCAACACAAATTCCATCTGGTGCTAACTGCCCTCCAAGGTTGATGCTAGTCAAATCCCAAGTGCTAGGTTCATCTGGGTTTGCTGAAAGATCAAGCCCATACCAAAC
>JAFLKA010000122.1 GCA_022712735.1 Marinosulfonomonas sp.
CGCTAGAGATTGAACAGGACTGGGTTGATGCGATTGCCAGCACGCTGCCGGAACTGCCTGATGATAAAAACTCCCGTTTTATCAGCGACTTCGGCCTGTCCGACTATGACGCCTCAGTTCTGACGGCCGACGTTGCCAATGCCGCATTCTTTGAGGACGTGGCCAAAGGACGCGACGGCAAACTGGCCGCGAACTGGGTGATCAATGAGCTGTTTGGTCGTTTGAAAAAGGACGACAAAACCGTTTCCGACAGTCCGGTTTCCGCCGACCAGCTGGGCGGTGTGATCGAGTTGATCACCAAAGGCGACATCAGCGGCAAAATCGCCAAAGAGCTGTTCGAGATTGTATACGTTGAGGGCGGCGTGCCTGCCGAGATCATCAAAGCGCGTGGCATGAAGCAAGTCACCGATACCGGCGCAATCGAGGCCGCTGTGGACGAGATCATTGCCGCCAACCCGGCGCAGGTCGAAAAGGCCAAAGCGAATCCCAAGCTGGCAGGCTGGTTCGTCGGTCAGGTGATGAAAGCAACAGGTGGCAAAGCCAACCCGAAAGCGGTGAACGAGATCGTCGCCAAGAAGCTGAACAGCTAGATAGTCGAGCAGCCCACCCTACATATCCGCCCCACGCACCCCGCCAACACCACCCCTTGTACCGGTTTGCGCGAATGCCACAACCCACGACGACACGGCATAAAATTGCCATGGGGGTTTGGACTCGGGCGGCGATATTTGTTAATAAACCAGTCTGTTACAAACCGTTTAGGGGGCCGCAAGATGTCACATTACGAATATAAAGTTGTTCCAGCACCGAAAAAAGGGCTGAAGGGCAAAGGCATCAAAGGCGCCGAGGACCGGTTTGCAAATGCGCTGATGACAACCATGAACGAATTGGGCGCCGAGGGCTGGGAATACCAGCGCTCAGACACATTGCCCTGCGAAGAACGCAGCGGAATGTTGGGGAAATCCACAACATTCCAGAACATGCTGGTTTTCCGGCGCGAGGTTTTGGTTGAGGCCGCAGTGGTTGACACCGTCGAGGCCGAGATCGCCGCAGTTGCCCCAGTAGCCGTTGCGACAGAAACCATTGCCCAAACCCACGCGCCCCTGCTGAACGGCACAACCGGCACAGACCACGGCAACGCCCCCGTGCTTGGCCCCGCAACCGACGATGCGACCGAAGTCAAAGACCCGCGCCCTGACGTGGCCGCGCAATAACTATAGCGCTTTGCATTTAATGTGAGGCACAAGTATCGGAATTCGCCCACGCTTGGGGTGAATTCTGATTCCGGATCATGCAAATTGCTCTAGCCGTTAATCTCTAACGCCAGCGCGTGAATGCGCCCGATCAGCTCTTTGCCCAAAGCCGCGTGAACCGCGCGGTGGCGGGCAATCCGGCCCATATCCGCAAACGCATCGGCACGGATCACCACCCTGAAATGGCTCTCGCCCGTGCCATCATGGCCTGCGTGACCCGCATGTTGATCACTCTCGTTGATCACTTGCAGCTCAACTGGCGTAAACGCCGCCTGTAATTTCTCGGAAATCTGATCTTCTATCAACATTTTTTCACTTCACCCCTTCTATCCGGCGTGGATCACGCTAGACTGTCCAGTCCGAGTCGAAAAGGTATGATTATGGTTAAAAGCGATCCCTTCGGGTTTGATATGTCAGTATCCACCGACAAAAAGAAACGCACCCGCGGGCGCCGTGGCATGTCTGGTGCCTTTGAAACCTCGACCCGTGTGTGTGAACATCCGGGCTGTGAAGAGGCCGGCAAATACCGTGCGCCACGTTCGCCGGATGCGGTGGATGATTTTCTGTGGTTCTGCAAAATCCATGTGCGCGAATATAACCTGAAATGGAATTTCTTTGACGGCTCGCCCGACGACGCGGCCGAGGCCCAAATGGACAAGGACCGCGTGTGGGAACGGGAAACCAAACCGCTCAGACAATCAGACGAGGAACGCGCCTGGGCACGGCTCGGTGTGGATGACCCGCATCAGGTGCTGGGCAGCAACGCCACGCAAAACCCCGGCCGCTCGATCACCGGCACCCGCAAACTGCCCCCGACCGAACGTAAAGCCATTGAGGTGCTGGAGGCCAAAGACCACTGGACCAAAACAGAAGTGCGCAAAGCCTATAAAAAGCTGATTAAGGTGCTGCATCCAGATATGAACGGCGGGGATCGTTCACAAGAGGAACAACTACAAGAGGTGGTCTGGGCCTGGGAGCAAATCAAAACCAGCCGTCACTTTAAAACCTGATCCTCGCTTCTTCTTGCGAGAAATACCTCCGCCGGAGGCACTTATCCGAGGCCCCCTTGTGGGGTCGAGATATCATGCGACCCGAAGGGTCTCCTTTTGCCTACATCCTGCGCAACGCATCAGCCGCCACACCAACACCCAAACCGCAATATAGCGTACCAATCACCCCGTTTACCCGACGCTGCGCCACTTCAATTTTGCGCATTACTGAACGCGATGAAAACAGCCAAACAGTAATGCAATGCTGCGCAAACGCCAGTGTCTGGCTAAACAGCAAAATCACACACCAGACCCAGATCGGCGCAGTGGCGGGAATAAACGCCGCATACACCGAACTGAAATACAACACCGCCTTGGGATTGGTCATAATCACAACAAATCCGGTTCTGAATGCAGTCCAGTTACTGTAATCAACTTGGGTAATCTGCATCACAGCCCCCTGCCCCGTCCAGGCATTGCGCAGGTACTTAACCCCCAGCCAGATCAGATAGGACGCGCCCATCAAGCGAAAGGCAAGCACCGCGTTTGGGAACAATTCAAACGCCGTTGCCGCCCCCATGATGGTTAATGTGGCCCAAACCAGCCCGCCCAATGCAAGCCCGAGCGCCGTTGCAACACCGGCGCGCCGCCCCTTGCTGACAGAAACGCTGGCCACGGCCAGCATGTTCGGGCCGGGTGACAGCCACGCCAACGTACTCACGGCACCTATTGCGCTAAGTGTTACGATTAGTTCAAATAGCATAATCTCTCCTCCCCCCTCAGAACCAGCACGAATATCCCACCCGTCACGGTGGAATTCCTGACTTCCACAGGCCGGATTTTCTGAATACATATCCTTAGTACAATTTAACAACACCCGATTTTCATTAATTTTTCAAACCAATAAATCTTGTAAACTCAAAAGGAATTTTATTATGACTTCTCAAAACACCCCCGACGCCGCAATCGTAGCTATGGTTTCTCTTGCCTCGGGCATCGCCGCCAACCACCCCG
>JAFLKA010000218.1 GCA_022712735.1 Marinosulfonomonas sp.
GCCTCGGCCATTTCACGCCCTGCACGGCGTTGCGAAACGCCAACTATGGCGTCGATCGGGTCGCCATCCAGATCCATGATCTCGACAATTGGCACATCGGCGTTTTGCATCATCGCGCGCGCCGCTGCCGTGTGTTCCAGCCCCGCGATGATCACACCGGACGGGCGCCACGACAGCATTTCAAACAGCACGGCCTCTTCTTTTTCGGGCGAATAGTTGGTGACGCCGATCACCGGCTGCAACGGGGTTTCGTCCAGCACCTCGGAAATGGATGTCATCACCTCGGGGAACACCATGTTGGACATCGACGGGATGATCACCGCCACCAGATTGACCCGCTGCGAGGCCAGTGCGCCTGCGATTTTGTTCGGAACATAGCCCAGCAATTTGGCGGCTTTGCTCACCTTGAGGCGGGTTGCGTCCGATACATCACCGCGATTACGCAACACACGGCTGACCGTCATTTCGCTGACCCCTGCGGCCTCGGATACATCGCGCAAGGTCAGGGGGCGTTTGGACGGGTTGTGTTGTGGTGACACTGATTAATATCCTGTTTGGCCAGATAAATCATTGTTAGCGGGTAAATCCGACTTGTCCAAGGTTGATGTTATAGCTATGTTAACGCTAACATGAATTATCCACGGCCTTCTGGGAACCTCTTCTTCAGTCGGTGTGGATATAAAAGGGGAGCGGTGGGCCAACTTCGCTCCCCTTTCTTGTGCGCTACATTTTGAACACGCGGTAGATTGCCGGGATCACCAGAACTGTCAGGATGGTCGATGTGGCCAGCCCGAACAGCAGTGAAATTGCCAGCCCCTGAAAAATCGGATCGGTCAGGATCACGGCGGCCCCGATCATTGCAGCAATCGCCGTTAGCAGGATCGGTTTGAAACGTGTTGCGCCAGCGGCGATCAGGATGTCCAGGTCAACACGGCCTTCGCCCTCGTTCCTGATGAAATCCACCAGCAGGATCGAATTGCGCACAATGATCCCCGCAAGGGCGATAAAGCCGATCATCGAGGTGGCCGAAAACGGCGCGTTAAATAACCAGTGACCATACATGATGCCAAGGAAGGTCAGCGGCACCGGCGTTAAGATCACCAGTGGCAGGCGGAACGATCCGAACTGCGCCACCACAAGGATGTAGATGCCTAATAGTGCCACGCCAAACGCCGCGCCCATATCGCGGAAGGTGACCCATGTGACCTCCCATTCGCCGTCCCACAGCAGGGTGGTTACGCTTTCGTCTGTAGGCATGCCGTTCAGGCTGATCACCGGTTTTTCCATGTCGGACCAATCCATCTTGTCCAGTTCCTCGGTCACGGCCAATATGCCGTATAGCGGGGCCTCGAATTGACCGGCCATTTCGCCCATCACCATTTCCGCATAGCGTCCGTTGTGGCGGAAAATCGGGTATGAGGCGCGTTCCTCGGATATGGTCACCACATCGCCCAACTCGACCACGCCACGATCCCCTGGCAGCACGTTGGCGGGCACGGGGGTTGCCATCAGACGTTCGTCAATCACGCGGTCGCTGCGGTCACGACCGATCACAATCGGGATCGGCTTGCGGCCTTGCCCACGGTGCGAATAACCCACGGTGATCTGGCTGTTCAGCAGGCGCAATGTGTCCAGCGCGTCGCTTTCCTGAACGTGGTAAAACTCCAGATCATCAGGCGAAAGATCGGCCCGCATCCGGCGGGGCTGTTCGCCAAAACTGTCATCGACATCGACCACATAAGGCACGGCCTCGAATGCCTTGCGAATGCGGCGAGCAGCCTCGCGGCGGGTATCGGCGTCGGGGCCGTAGACTTCGGCCAATAAGGTGGCGATCACCGGCGGGCCGGGGGGTGGTTCGACTGTTTTGATGTTGGTGCCCGGCGGCACGTCCATTTCGGCCAGCAATTCGCGCAGTTCCAGCGCGATCTCGTGGCTGGAGCGTTCCCGCTCGTCTTTGGCCTCGAGATTGATCTGCACATCGCCAAGTTCTGGCGACTGGCGCAGGAAGTAATGGCGCACCAACCCGTTGAAGTTAAACGGCGAAGCGGTGCCGGAGTAGGTTTGCACTGATACGACTTCGTGCAGCCCCAGCGCGATACGCGCTGCCTGTTGGGCCACGGCATCTGTGGCCTCGACCGATGCGCCTTCGGGCAGGTCAATCACAATATTGAGTTCGGATTTGTTATCGAACGGCAGCAGTTTGACCGTCACGTCGCGAGTGTAAATCGCGGCGAGCGAGCCGAAGGACGCCACGATAACTACCAGTAGAAATGTCAGGCTGACCGCTTTGGATTTCAACAACGGGCGGGCAACGATGGTGTATAGTTTGCCCAGCCGTCCACCGGCCTCGGCATCTTCGTCATGGTGCATTTCGGCGTTGCCCGCGACCTTCATCATCAGCCAAGGGGTGACCATCACGGCGACAAAGAAGCTGAAGATCATCGCGGCGGAAGCATTGGCTGGGATCGGGCTCATATATGGCCCCATCAGGCCGGATACAAACAGCATCGGCAACAGGGCGACCACCACGGTCAGGGTGGCAACGATGGTCGGGTTGCCGACCTCGGCCACCGCTGCAATCGCGGCACCCATGCGGCTTTGACTTTTACGTTTCAGGCCCCAATGTCGGGCGATATTTTCGATCACTACAATGGCGTCGTCCACCAGAATCCCGATGGAAAAGATCAGCGCGAACAGCGATACGCGGTTCAGGGTGTAGCCCATCAACCACGCGGCAAACAGCGTCAGCAGGATGGTCATCGGGATCACGGCGGCGACCACGATCGCCTCGCGCCAGCCGATGGAAATCAGCACCAGTGCGACGATTGAAACCGTGGCAAGGCCCAGATGGAACAGCAGCTCGTTGGCTTTTTCATCCGCCGTTTCGCCGTAATCACGGGTCACTTCGACAGCAATACTGTCGGGGATCAGGTTCCCCTCAAGGCTTTCGACCTTGTGCAAAATCGCCTCGGCCACCGTCACCGCATTGGCTCCGGCGCGTTTGGCCACGGCCAATGTGACTGCGGGCATACGCTCGATCCCGTGATCGCCGACGCGGTGCAGCGTGGAAACATGCACCTCGTCCATATCCGTGACAAAGCTCACGTCAGCCACATCGCGCACGTATACAGGGCGCCCATCGCGCGAGGTTAGTTTCAGGTTACCGATCTGGTCGGGGGTGGACAGGGTATCGCCCAAAATCAGGCCGATCTGCTCGCCGCCATCGCGCACGGTTCCGGCAGGTGACGCCGAGTTTGCACCCTTCACCTTGCCCACTAACTGTTGCAGCGTCACGCCGTAAAGTGCGAGTTTTTCGGGGTTAGGGGCGACCCGCAGCGCCTCGCCGGTTTCGCCAACCATATAGGTCAGTCCGACGTTGTCGATTTTGTTGATCTCGGATTCAACCTCGCGCACGATGCGGGTCAAATCGTTGGCGTTCATCGTGTCTTGGCCTGCTTTGGGCGAAAACGTCAGGGTGACAATTGCCACATCATTGATGCCGCGCCCCACCACCAATGGTTCGGGAATGCCGACCGGGATGCGGTCCATATTGGCGCGCAGTTTGTCGTGAACCCGCAAAATCGCGGTTTCGGATTCGACGCCAACGATGAAACGCGCGGTGACCATCACCTGATTGTCGCGGGTCAAAGAATAGACATGTTCGACCTGATCAATGCCTTTGACGATGGCCTCTAACGGCTCGGTGATCAGTTTCACCGCGTCTTCGGCCTTTAGGCCCGCCGCTTCGACGTGGATGTCGACCAAAGGCACCGAGATTTGCGGCTCTTCCTCGCGCGGCAGGCTAACCAGTGCGATCATGCCGACAGCAAAGGAGGCCAGCAACAATAGCGGCGTCAGGGGCGAGGCGATAAATTTTTGGGTCAGGCGACCGGCAATTCCCAACGCGCCGGTCTGTCCGGTGTGGTTCTCACTCATGATCGGTCACCAGCGCATCACCAGCAGTGACGCCGGTCAGAACCTCGAGCCAGATTTCACCGTCACGCGTCACTTCGGCCCCTAAAACGACGGCGCGGCGCATGGGTTCGCCATTCACCTCGACCGTTACAAAATCAATGCCACCATGCATGGTCACTGCCGATTGCGGCACCATCAGCGCGTCACGCGTCCCAACTGGCAAGCGGACCGGAACACGACGGCCGATGAAACGGTCATCAAGGCCGGAAACTTCGACATCGGCCAACACACGGCCGCCTTCGATCTGGGGATAGATTTTGGCAAGCCGACCAGTCTGGCCCTCGCCGATCACGATTTCATCGCCCTCGTTCAAGGCTGTCGCGTGGCGTTCAGGCACGGACAGGCGCAGGAAAACGCCGCCGCCGCCGATCACGGCAATGCTTTCGCCGGGGGTGATAACAGATCCTTTTGCAGTCGGCACGGACAGAACAATGCCAGCCTCGGGGGACAGCACCTCGCCTTCGGCCACTTGCTGTTTGATCACCAGTTGTTCTGCCTCGACCCCGCGAATTTCACCGTTCAGAACATCGACTTGGGATTGCAGTTGGCTAAGACGCTGCGCGGTGATTGTACCGCGCTGGATTAACGCCTCGCCGCGCACCAGATCCTCGTCAGCGATTTTCAAACGGGCCTGAAGGGCGCTGATCTTGGCGTCCAGTGCAGCCAGTTGAAACTCCAGCTTGTCGTCTTTGACCAAGGCAATGCGTTGTCCTTCGGCGACAATATCGCCTTCGCTGACGTCCAGTTCGACAATCGTGCCGCCAATGCGGGCGCGGGCTGGAATACGGTCACGGGTTTCTACCACGCCGTAAACGGCTTTCCATTCGGTGATTGGTTGTGGGGCAAGTGTGATGGTTTCGCTGTGGGCAAGATTTGCGCCAAGCAAGGCGATGATTAGGGGCAGGGTTAGTTTCATATCGGTGTCCTTTTGCCTGTTCAACAGCAGAATGGGCCTATCTTGCGGCATGAAAGCCAGTAATGGAAGGGTTGAATTGCCAACATATTCGTATTCATGAATGTATGTATCGAACAAGATTTGCCAAGTAAACCCATGAAATTTGGCCACGATATACGACAGTCTGGTGAATGGATGATGAAAGTATAATAATCCAAATCATCGAACGCGATGGAATGCTGATTTTGGGGATGGAAATCATTCAGGATTTTGCGTATCCCGTTCTCGCGTGGCTCCGTGGCTCAACTGGATAGAGCAGCCCCCTCCTAAGGGGCAGGTTACTGGTTCGAATCCAGTCGGGGTCACCAAAAATACCAATAAAATATGGCTTAATTACAGGCTGTTGTGCAGTTTCTTGCAGAAACTTACGCCAGCTTGCGGGCCGCATTCGGCTGAAATGGTCGAATTCTCGTACAAAACCTGTACAAAATTTGCGGGACTTGCCCTGTTCTGAGGCGACCCAATGAGCTGGCGCGTAGCGAATGAATGCGCCGAGCGGCGGTTCGGCAGTGCTGCCCGCAAACAGATCATCATGTTCCTTGCTGACAAGGCGAGCGATGATGGCTCTGGTATCTGGTGTTCCAAGGGAACGATCCAGCGGCACACGGAGCTTGGCGAAAGCACGGTGAAGCGGACGATCAATAATTTCCTAAAGGAAGGCATCTTGATCGAGACTGGCCGCAGGCGATGCAAGAATGGTTACACCGTAATCTATAGTATTGCTTTGCCCCAAGTTGCTCTGTTGGAATCGACGGCGGAGCTAAATAGTGAGACGGGGTCCACAGTGAACCCGGTCCAGACTGAACCCAGTACGGGGTCCACGGTGGACCCTGAACCCCGTCCACTGCGGACCCCAAACCATCCTAAAACAATTCATAAACCACCTACGCGCAAGCGCGAGGCGGCGGAGGTTTCAGAAGCTGAGAAGATTCTGGCGGCTTACCCACCGGACCGCCTTCGCGGCGAAACCGTGTGCCTTGCCCAGATCGAAGAGGCCATGAAGGAAGAGATCGACCCGAAGGATTTGCTGCAAGCGGTCCAAGCCTACGCAACCGATAGCGCAGGTTTTACCCGTTCGAAGGTCTGCTTTTCCGACAACTGGTTTCAGTCTCGTCGCTGGCAGCCCTATTTTGAAAGGCAGCAGGTTGAGCGCGAACGATTGGTTGCGGTAGAGGCCGATCATCATGCGCGGCTCGCTTGCTGGATCAGTGACCGCCACCCGATGTGCAAGCATATCACGTCGTATCAAGTCACAGCTTTGCTGGCGTCCAAGCTGGTGAATGAGGCGCAAGTGCGCGCCGCGGGTCTTGCATCATGATTGAGATCAAACCGACCGATAAGGAAACAGCAAGGCGACCCATGTCATACGCTGGCGCGATCGACACGGGGCCATGCGATGGGCGGCAAGCCTCCCCTTCGAACCCCAACCGCGCGAGGAAAGCCCGCGCAAAAGAGCCGCTAACGGAGACGTTCGTCTTCCGTTGCACAGCGGCAGAGAAGGCCGACCTTCGCACCAAGGCCGAGGCCGCTGGACTGCCCGCCGCGACCCTTCTGCGCGAGGCTTTGGGTTTGACGGAGGCCCGTCGCCGAAAGCCCATGCCGCGCGTCGATCCTTCGCTGGTGCTGGCCATTGGGCGTATCGGTGGCAATCTTAACCAGATCGCACGCTGGCTGAACCGCGCTATGCTGGTGGGCCGAGCCGACCTTGATGCGCTGACCGTCGCACGACGCTTGCTGATCATAGAGCGCCAGCTTGCCCAGATCGTTGAAACAGCGCGCCGATGCTGATCAAGTTCTTTCCCAACGGCAAAGGTGCGGGCGCGGGACCCGTCGGCTATCTCGTCGCCCGCGAGGTGCTGGCCTATGACGCTAACCGCGACCTGATCCGTGACGCGAACGGCCAAGCCTTGACTATGACGCGTGAACCTTTGCCAGATGTGCTGCGTGGCGATCCGAGCCGCACAGAGGCGTTGATTGATGCCAGCGCTCATCAATGGACCTACCGCGCAGGCGTTATCAGCTTTACTGGGGAGGACGCGCCAAACGAAGCCCAACAGGCCGAGGTCATGGATGCCTTTGAGCAGCTGGCTTTCGCGGGGTTGAATGGTGAGCAATACGACATGCTCTGGGTTCGTCACAATCACGAGGATCGCGTCGAGCTGCACTTCTGCACCCCGCGCCTGGAACTGACCACGGGTCGCAGCCTCAACATTGCACCACCAGGCTATCAGAACGCTTTCGATTGCCTGCGCGACCTGATGAACAAAAGCCACAATTGGGCAGACCCGATGGAGTTGGAGCGGCTGCAAGAAGTTCGTGACATTATCGAAGCCCCAACCCGTGCACAGGGACGAGATGAGTTGCATGCGTGGATTCTTGATCAGGTGAGCATCGGTGAGATCACCGACCGCACCAGCATGATCGACGCCCTTACCGATGCGGGTTTCGACCTGCCCCGCGCGGGCAAGGCCTACCTAACCGCACAGGACCCCGACACCGGCGAGCGCTGGCGTTTGAAAGGAGAGATTTTCCATGAAAATTGGCAAGCCGACACGGCTGAGCGAGAAATTGAACACGGAGTTGGACTTGATCCGGCAGGGCTACGCCGCCTCGATGGAATCGCAATTGGAGAGCTTCAGGAGCGATTTGAGCAGCATTGCACAGCACGCGCGCAGTACAATCGAAACAGATACCCGTCACTTTCTGCAACAGAACCGGAGCTGGTTCGAGAAGCGGACCTTAGAGATCAGGCGCTGGCTGACGATCTCGCCTTGGCTGATTACGGGGCTGATCTTGGCGGGGATCGCCTTGATGATGGCCGCGAGCTGGTTCTGGGCTTTGACGATGACGCGCTCGGAGATGATGGAGCTTGGGCTGACGCGGATCGATCAAGCGGGGCAGATTTGGCTGGTGATGGACCCAACACGAACGTCGCTGAAGAACTGCAGAATGGCAGGAACGCCCGTTCTGTGCATCGAGATCAAGGAGAGATGAATGACGACGCCCCTGACGGCCTTGGAACGCGACTTGCTCGCCTGCGTCGAGCGGTTGGTGACGGCTTGCGAAATCTCAGCAACGGAATTGAGCGTCTTGGAGGAACGCTCGACGAAGACGATGCGCGGCGAGCTGGATGGTTTGACCGCCTGCGTGACGCTGCTCATACGTTCGCAAGCGGCATCAATGGCAGCGTTGCGTGGCTTGTTGAGCGAAGAAGCGAGTTACTACACGCTGGACGATCAACTGCAGACGAGCTTGAATTTAGTGAAGACCGCCGAAGAGAGGCTGAGACGGAGCTGAGAGAGGTAGATCGCGGGCTAGGGCATGGGTTGTGAAAGTTGGTTGAGGGTTGTCAAACGGGTCGTTTTTTGGAGAAGTCAGAATCTCCAACGTAGAACTTGGACTATGACGGGGCGCCATTGATCAGAGCATCAAGAATAAGGATTGCGAATGATAGGCCAAGACAAACTAGGCCAGTGAAATTCCACCACCAGTTTGAAGAAAACTGGCCCGTAGTCATTGCAAGCACACCGTCGCGGTCAGCTTGATAGGATGTCCAAGCATCACGTAGAGCAGATTCCTGTTCAGCTGGTGTTACTTTTTTTCCAGCTTGAGCTTTCGCGTGCTCGTACAGTTGCCCAGCTTCGTCAATGGCGCGCCTATCTCCTAGACTTTTCCAAGCAGGGATACCCAAAAATATCGAACCGGTTAGGCCGAATATGCCTGATACTAGCTGAGCGCTCATGATCGTATCTTTCCTAGAGGAACCACCTTATATACATCGCATAAACATATTTGTAGGTGTCGAGAAGGTTTTGCGGAAATTCTGTCCGCGAGAAAAATTACTGTCGCCGTTATGTGTATGCTTTGCATTACTTAGACCGTAACAATGATTAAGTGTCAGTAGACATATTAATTGTGTCACCTTCCTCGAGAGTTATATGGGCCATTTTGACTTTGGTCATATGGGCCGATTTAACATTCTTGGTTGTACCAAAGCGGCCACGGAACCGCTTAGTCTTCCCTTTGGAAATTGTAGTGTTTACGGCTTTGACCTTCACACCAAAGAGGACTTCAACGGCCTCTTTTATTTGAAGTTTTTTGCTGTCAACGGAAACCTCAAACACAACTGCATTCGCCTCATAAATGGTTGCCACGTTCTTTTTCGGAACAGGGCGCCTCTCTTCGCGGGCCCCTACTCCAGCACTGCCTTCAAAGTCGGTTAAATTACTCGCGCCGAGTGCCTTTGCCAAACGTGACATCGTACGAAATGTGGGGCCCTCGTTCATAGTTCCAGACTCGATAGCAGATATTCGCGACTGGGTTAGCCCAGTCATTATTGACAATGATGCTTGAGTTATGTCGTTTGACTTGCGCAGCTGCTTTACTCTGTCGCCATACTTCGACAGTTGCAGTCTAAAATTGAGATCAAATTCCGAAAGATCGGGGTCACCCGACGCACTTTCAAGAAACCTAGCTACTGATCCATCTCGCCAGTTTTTTGGTTCTCGAGCATCTTGATCGCTATTCTTATTCATTGCTAAACTCCAATAAAGTCGCGGAGACGTGGGCGAACTATGTTCCGCCACCAAGTTTGACTTCCATGCAACGGCGGATGCGTATCTCCGCCAAGAATAATTGTTCGATAACAACCACTCTGTATGTAAGTATAGAATGCAACGGAACTGTCATTCGTAGTTCTAACATATACTGGATAGCCAACTCCGCCCAATGTAACCTGGCCAAGTCGTGCTTCCTTACTCATTTGGCGGGACAAGACAGTGGTTGAAGCTCGGCTATAGTCTTTGATTATGGCCAAGGCGAGCGATACAATCCCTATATTCGCAGCCACATTCGTACGACCTCCCTTCATGCTAAACTCCAATCGATCATCTTCAAAGCTTCCGATATCGGCTTGGCTTCGCTCATATATAGCTACTTCATTGGTCATTAATATACTCTTAAAGATATATTTGTCAAGGTTTTTGGGTGGTAAATCGGGTCAACCAGAATGTCATCCTTGGTCCTCAGCTCGTCAAAATAGTCAGTTCAACTATTGTAATAATGTAAAAAACCACCTCAGTCGAGTTCAGTGGGTTGCTCCTAATTTGTAGTGATTGACAGAGTTGTACAAAAAGCGATCATTTTGGCATGCTGAAGTATGCCCTAAGCTCTTCAAGCACCTACTGATGGCACGAAAGTCAAAAAAGTCATTTTGAAACGTTCAAGAGTTAAGATCTGGGGCGTGTTTTCTCAGATCGCCACCAGTAGTGCCAAATGCCTCAGCTACTTTCTCAATCATTTGTGCTCCCTGGATGACAAGAGGAGCGGACCGATTCACGCCAAGCCGTGTATAACATCCCTCTACGTCAGAACTCGACAAGTGCGCATCTGCACCGCGCAGGTCATAAACGCCAAACAAGGGTGTCATCCGGTTATGTGCGTACTCTTCATCAGTGTATTTCGCGAGAAGCCTTTGAAGAAGTTTGAGCGTACCCTGATCGGATTTTTGCTCGCCAAGCGCTTTAATAAGGCTCTTCTTATTAATCCGTTCAATCGAATATTTCACTATGTCTTTCGCCAAGGATCGCAGCCCAGCTTCATCAACACCACGAAAGCGGACGATCCTATCTTCGAGTTCTTCTGTTTCGTGGTGCTCCCTCAAAAGAGATATTCCAGCCTTCGTTTGAATAACAGAATCCAACCACGTCAGCGCCTTAACTAACAATTCTTCTGGTGCGATAGACTGTGCCGGTCGGCATTCCATCTGAGCTTGCATCAGTTCCGTCGAAACTCCACCATCAGGTCGGCAATTGAATCCAGTCCAAATACGGCGCTCCCACAATGGTCGACGCGCGACATCGTATGCATAGGCGTTGATGAGGCCAAGTTTATTCACTCCAAAATGCAGCAACGAATCTGGAGAGGGTGAGACACCACCCGTATCGCGCGTGTACCACTGCATGCTGGCTCCCCTACGCGAAAGCAGTTCGTTCACCACTCCAGGGTTAAACCAAAGGTACTTCCCAACTTCCTCATGGTTGAGCGACGCGAGATCAACTTTTCCGCCGCCGCCGTCGAGTTGTACCATTAGCGTTTCTTGGGGCTCCGAGTAGCCTATGCGACAGGATCCAGCAGCGGGCTCAATCCATTCACCGCGCCACATTTCACCGGAGATGAGAAACCTACCGCCGTCGTTTCCGCGCACACCGCTGGTCGTTTCTGTTTCCGTAGCTCCATCGTCGTTACCAGAAAAGTCAGGCACATCTTCTTCCGGATCGATGTCTGTTCTCCGAGCCGTGAACATCGCCCAGGTCGTTCCCGGAAAGTCACCTGATGCATCAATTTCGTTACATCTAACTTCGCAACGGTCGTTCTTGTTTGAAACCAAAGAGAAGTCCTCTGGCCAATCGAACTGCGGATCGCCTTCAAATACCGCTTTGCGTTCGCGATAATAGTACAGGCGCAGTGCGGCATCCCTCGCGGCCAAGTAATCTCTTAGGTACTCTGCACGAACCTCAACAAATGTGATTGTACCATCGTCGTTGCGTGTCTGTCTTACTACCTCTTCATACCCTTCACCTGGCCGCACCCAAATATCTCCTTCTTCCAGAAGACCGAATGCCAAGATGAAATCTTGGTGTAACATCACCTGTCTGGGGTGAAGCGAGTTGTGGTGTTGGCTCAAAACTATACGAAACCCCAGGCTACCTTCGGGGCCATCCTGAAACCCATCCGCTTCGAAATATGTTCCGTCGTCACCCAAGTATGGAACGGTGCTATCCAAAGACCAATAATGCCAGTCCAGATCCTCCACTTGTTCGCGTTTATTGCTGAAGATCACGGCAGACCCAATTGCAAGAACTTCCTCCACATGCCCAATCTCAGGATACTTACCCTCCTTGATCGGTAGTACTGTTCCGTACAGCGGCACCCAAACGGCGCGCGAGAATAGCCGTTTTCTGAGGTCACGCAACTCAAACCATTCCTGGCTCAACTTGTTCATGGTTGTCTCTCTCCAATCTTTGCGTTTGATCGGCGAATGCGTGCAGTATTGTACGCATCAGACATCAAATTCCCTACCAAACCGCCGGTCCATAATACCTAGAAAAACGTTTCAACTGGTAGCGTCGGAAACGAATTCAGAGAAATCGTTGGTGGCCTTCATTTAAGCTTACTCCTTTACAGCGAGCGCTGCAGCTTCAAATGGCGACTGTTTGTTGTCGATATTTTGGGATATCAAAACACACGCCTCTGTGCTTCCATCATCCATGGCATCGGCAACGAGGTTTTCGACCACAGTCCGCATTTGATATTCTAGCTGTTTCGGGAAAAAGTGAAGTATAACAAGTGCTTTTCTCTCTTCAGGGGGCCGGATTTGTATTGAACAAATGTGTTTAGGATCACGAAACTTCTTTTTTACAATTGCTTTGATTTTCCCGATATCTTTATCGATCTGCCGTTGCTCCTTTGGGTCTGCACAAGATAGTAAATGCATACCCATTATAGTCCAGGCATCAGGTTGTTTTTCTCCCAATCGTTCGACAACATCCCGAAAGTACTTACCAAGCTCGACTTTCGGCTTTGGGACGTTTACCCCGACATGCTGGCTTTCGAAATATCGATCAATCGGTGCGGACATACCAGTTGGAGTAAACCTCATCTGCTCCTTTTGCAGCCCAGCCAAATTAAAACAACTCACCAAATATAGCCCTAGGAAGTCCAGCTCATCCCCCAGAACGTCGAACGACTTCTGGAAATAGTACCTTTCACTGAGATAGTGAAAGAACAGTAAAGGGTTGTCCAAGATTTCTACTATACAAATCAAGTCGGAAATCAGTATTGTCGGTGCTAATTGATGGCCATCGGGCAGCCAGCCGATTTCCTTGAAGTCTTGCTCAGCGGCACTCAAAACAGAAAGATCATCTAGTGTTGTCGAAAACCGGATTACTTTATCAACGACAACCGGATCAATTCCAAGTTCTTTGACAATTCCAATGGCAGCTTCGTCTCCAGATTTGGCATCATCTATTAGCCCTTCGAGCCTTGCCGATTGCAGTGACGGGGAAATTACTAGGTCGTCAATGTGTCGCTTTACCCGCTTCGGCGCTCCGCGCAAGCCTTCCGGCGTGAGACGATGTGACTTGGCTTCTCCAATTAGGACAAGCCTATCTTGAACGACCAAAAGGTCAGTTTCATACTGGGTTTCTCCCACGCGCCACTTCACGTTGGATTTGATTTTCGCGGTCGGAAGCGCCTTTTCCATAACCGACAATAACCGTTCCTCAAGGAAGTCAGCCCGTCGCTTCGACAATTCCGATTTTAGATTTGCCTCTTTTGCCAGGCGGTCAATTATTCTGTTTATGTGGCTGAAGGCAGCCTGGGGCATCGCAAAGAAGAAGCAGTCTTCAGCGATTTTCACACCGGGTCGATCCCAGATAGGATTGCCGAGAAACAAAAATTCTGGCTTGGTACCTTCTAAGCTGCCTGGAGCAAGCGACACTGCGTTAAGAACTGCCGTAACAACTGACCATTTTATTCCCGACAACTTTGCGGTTTGTGCTGGGGTGAAAACAGCGCAATCATACAGACGCAAGTCGAAGTGAGACATAACCATTGCGATGGCATGACTCTTAGACATTCCTTTTGGTATCGCGGAAATCATCTCGTCAGCGCTGCCCTTCAAATCGGGGACATGCTTGAAATACAGTCTGATAACTTGCCGGTAGTTCTTACCTCGCGCGACCTTTTTCAGTGTTTTAAAGTGCTCATTTTGTCGTTCTTCAAACTCATTGACTAAAGTCAAAAGGACATCAACAAGCTCTTGGCCGCTAAATCCGTGGAACTCGGTGAACTGATCGTCCAGAGGAGCCAAGAGATCGCGAGTGATTTGCACAACATCGTGGAAATAGCCCCAGTTGCGAACACCTTGGGTGTGAAATTTCATCCTTTGTTGAAGCCCGCGGACAGTAAGTTCTTCTTTTCCTAAATTATCGGGGGTGGAGACGATGCCCTCGGCCAGCACCGCATTTGATACCATTGGCATGGCATCATATACTTTTTGAACGGCTTCTGGCGTCACAGGGAACTGGCCCCAATTTTCTGCACTTATAGTGAGCATTAGAGCCTGAAGGAACTCGCCATGAAACTGCTGAACGTCATTGAATGCATTTCGAGGCTCTACACCGTCAGGCCCCACATATTGCCGGAAAGAATGCGCCGCAAAGCACGCTAGTAGCTGGGGTGGGTAAGTCTCTTTGAAGAGATTCGTCAGAGTTTCGATGACCTTTGGGAACTGTTGCAGCGCATCCTTCGCACCATCAAGCATGCCCTTCTTGAACTGTTCATGATCTTCTCCATGCACTTCCATAACGCTCACATTATAGAAATCGCCTGTGCGTTTGTTCGGTGTCCTTTTTCGTTTGTTTTTGCTCATATCAGCGCTTGTCCATTTTGGATTTGTTTCTTGTTTTCAAAGTGCTTGTACCAAACGTAATTTGGAGAATTACTCACGGATCGATCCCTTGAGGGTTTAACGAATTCCTAGTTTTCTATCTTTGGGACGCCCGCATTCAGCTCACGTTTCAAAAGGTTAGTTGCCAAAGTGAGAACAAAAATGGGCCCCAACTCTAAGTATTAAGCATCACGGCATCCAAATGTTCGCTCAACGTCTGAATTGGACCTCTTAAAGCTGGCTTTGCAAGGCCAATTGACTATGCACTGCAAGATCAATTTTCTACCAACTCTTTTAGTCGCCGACTGGCAAAATGAAGGATGAGGACTGAACCAGTTAGGATCGGAACCAAAACCCCGGCGAAAGCTACGGTCAGAATCTGGATAGCTTCGATCAAAGTGAAAGCGGTAGTTTGGTCTAAAAAATGGAAATGTATGGTGCCTACAACATAGAAAACACAAACCAATACATAGATCGTGAACAGTCGCTCCAGTGGGCCTATTACAGTGCGCTCCACCCGTTCCAATGCTGCGCTGCGAACGCTCTTCCAGTTTCTGCTCGGTCTATCCATGACTTACTCCCTTACTAACTCGATCCATGTGTGCACGTCGTCGTCAGCGATTTTGCGCCCTTCGATGTGCGATTGATACCAACGGGCAATGATGGCCCCCCGCTTTTCGCTTCTGATTTTGATGCCTTCTTCATTTAGATAATTGTCCAGCGACGCCTCTATGTTCTTGAGCGCGTCAAAATCATGGGCAGCACGCACTGATTTCGTTCCTAGGAGCACCCAAGCAACATCAATCTCGAAGCGTTCATCCATTGCAACCAAGGCTTCAACCGGGAGTCCGCGCTGCCCCTTTTCGTAGCTGTGGTAAGCCCGATGCGAGACGCCAATCGCTTCAGCCATTGCGGTTTGCGTTAGCCCCAATTCATTGCGAGCAATCGCGAGGCGCGCGCCCATGGCGGTAAATACACTTCTCGTTTCAAGCATCACTGATGGTTTCCTATTGACGAAACTGTCATTTCGCGTAAAACTGCACAAAATGACGTAAAGTATCCACTTATCCCATCAAAACACGTCAGATAGTGCTGAACAAGCGATTCCATGCGTACTCCCGTGCAACCCAAAGTGAACAAGGATGAATAACATGGCAGAAATAGAGAAGGAAGATGGCTCACAAATCCTAGGGCGGGGCAAGACGCCTGCACAGTGGGTCGTAATCATGGCCGAGCAAGAGATTGAAATTTCTGAGCGGACATTGAGAGAGAAAGCGAACGACACGGGCGCATTTTACCGCCTTGGGCGGACAATGCTAATCACGCCAAAGCAAATCGACGTCATCTTCGAGGAAGGTCAGCCATGCCACTCCAAATCTTCAAGCGTGGCAATTACTACCACGTCAAGGGGCGTGTCGAGTACAACGGCAGGCCGATCACCCGTACATACCGGCGAAGCACTAAAGCATCTACAGAAGCAGGCGCACGGGACTGGATAACCCGTGAGACTGAGCAACAAATACGCCGCTATGTTGTTGGTGATGAGCCGACCAAAACCTTTTCTGACGCGATCATGATTTATAACGCATCCTCAAAGACGGCGAAGCAGCTAATTATTCTTGTTCAGGAATTCGGAGATCACCCACTAAGCGAGATTTCGGGGGCTCTATTGAAGAGTTTGGGGCGCAAGCTAAAGCCTTTGGCTTCGACCGATACTTGGTGGCGCGAGATCGTGACGCCAGCGAGCGCGGTGATTAACAATGCGCATGAACTGGATGGGACGCCGCTTATACGTGTGAAACCCTATGACAGGTTTGAGCGCATTGCGCAGGACAAGCAGCGTGGGAAGCTAAGCCGCGTTGAGCGCACGCCCGCAGACAAGGAATGGATAGAGGCGTTTTGCCGAGCGGCAGACCCGTACAATGCGGCGTTGGTCCGCTTCATGTTCGAGACGGCGGCGCGGATCGACCAGGCGGTATCTTTGGAACCGGGTGACCTGAGGCATAGCGAAAACAAAGTGCGGATAAAGGCGCAGAAGGGGCATCCCGAAAGCTGGATCACCGTTTCGCCACAGATGATGGACGAGATGATCTCTCTGAGCCCCAAACGGCCCAAGAACCGAAAAACGGGAAGGTTCACGGCTCCTCGTGTCTTTGGCTATGGTAGCCCTACGGGATATAACAACCGTTGGAAGACGATCTGCAAGCGGGCCGGCATTCAGTATCTCTCAGCACACCCAGCAGGGCGGCACGGGTTCTTTACTGAATTGGTCGTGCGACAGGGCGTTGATCCAGTGACAGCGGCTAAGGCTGGACGCTGGTCAGACCCCAACTTGCCCATGCGTATCTACGCCCATGCAGAAACCGATGAGGCCGATGTTCGGGCCCGTTTTCGTACAAAACATGTACAGGCGGGCACAAACGAACCACCTACAAAATTGAAATCAAAGAAGGAATAACGCTATGAACGGTTCCCTCCTAAGGGGCAGGTTACTGGTTCGAATCCAGTCGGGGTCACCACATGAATTATTTCGTAGTATTTTACCTGCAAAATCAGCATCTTGCGCTACTGTGTCCCGTTTTTTATTTAGTGTGTCCCGTTTCATGCGACCTCCAGAAGTAGTTTTACAAGGCGTGTGCGATCAGCGGCGCGGGTATATCTCTCGACTTCCGCCAATGTCATGTGCCCTGCCATTGCCGCGATTTGAATCGTGCTAACGCCCTTTTCTGCCCAGTACACACAGAAGGCTTTGCGCAATCCATGTAGGCGAGCAACCATGCCAGCAGAACGGGCGGCGTCTCCAAACATATTCCCCAGGCTTTCAGCGGCGTAAGGTTGTCTGCGCGTAGTTAGGATAAATGAGGGTGAGATGTCCGGCGTCCGGTTAATCACCTTGAGCAATTCAGGGGTGATCGGAACCTCTGCTTTTGTCTTTGATTTTTGCCTGATGTAAACAAGCAGAGGTCCGTTGATATTCGAACGTCCGAGACGGGCCAAATCAACTCGCGCTGCGCCAGTATACAACGCCAGATCAAATATCAAACGCTCAGTAGTTCCGATAGGCCAGAGAGTTTGGAACCGCTCTATATCGTCAGCATCGGCGGTTACGAAACCTTTGATCTTTGGCTTGTCAATTTCTACCTTTGCGGCAGGATCGCGGAGGATGATCCGCAGCTTATGCAGGTGCTTAAATACCGGCTTAAGGGCCTTCAATTCATTGACCGCACCGTGACCACCTTTAGTGTACAAGCCGACTTCCATCATTTCTGTCGTGATACTGGCAAGAGGGCGATCACCTTGGGCCGTGCGATAGCGGTTATAAATCGCAGTGCGTGATTTCCGAGTGCTCTTTGCCAAGGTTTTCCAGTGATGTGATCCTGAGATGTAGAGGTCCAGACCCCATGCAAGAGTATGTGCTTTGGGCGTTTGAGTGTCGGGTGGGCAATCTTGCCAACGGCTATGCTCAGCCGCCCATGCTGCCAACACCCGTGGATCATCAGGATGCAGCCCGTGGACGCCCAGTGAGGTTTCTTGATCGCCCCGGCGATAGGTGTGAAACCAGCGCGCGCGCCGTATTTTCGAACGGAGGTAAGGGAGTTTTTTCATGTGCTATCTGCCGAGAAGGGTCGATCATGCCAAGTGTCGTTGCTGCTGGCGTGGTCGGGGTAGTCAAACTGAACACCATCCGGCCCCACACCCTTGATGCGCGCAGTAGGGTGCAGTGCTTTGACAGCATTGTGCACCTCTTCGATCTGGTGCTTCGTTGGCATTGAAGGCGCGGCGGGTTTACCCATTATTCGACCCCCACTTCATCCTGATCTTCGGAGATAAGCCCCAGACCAATTGACAGAAAGCTGCCGCCTATGATGGACCGCTCTGTGCGGACGCCGCCTTTGATCGGAGTGAAACCTTCGACGTGGCGGAAACCGTCAGCGGTGCGCACCATCCTTTCGCCCTTGAACGGGACGACAAGCTCGCCGATGACCTCTTTGCCTTCCATCTTCCATTGGAACAACTCGGCCAGCACGTCGAAGTCAAAGACGCGCAGGTGGAACACGTTCTGCTCGAACCACTTGCAGCTCTCTTCGATGCCGACAGTCGCGGGCAGTGCAAACATGTAGGCCAGCACCTCTTCCAAGGTTTCGCCCTCGAACAAGCTGGCGAAGTGGTCAGGCTGGATCGTCTCATAGCCCCGGTAGATTTTCTTGAATTTCGGGGAATACTTGATCTGGCCGAACCGCCGGACACGCTCGACGCAGTGCACCGGGCCATCGCTGGTAAGGATCGCAATCGTCACGCGCGCCGCGTCCATGGGCGTCATCTCAGGCGCGTGCCGCCCTCTCGCCCCGGTGGTCAGCAATCCCGCCTCTTTCAGGCGGCGCGCGAAAGTGATCACCGTTGCTTCCGGTGTTGTCAGTGCTTTCGAGAGCATCGTATTAAAGGCGGCTGATTTCATGTTATATGTATGACGAGCGAATGAGGCGGTGTCAACCTCATTCGCCCGCCTACCGAATAAGACGGATGCGGTCATGTAGCTCATGCCCCATCAACCATCCCGTTCGATCCGGGTGGCGTTGACCAGAATGTCGGATATGAGTTCCAGCTTCTTGGTGGCGCGAAGTAGGCCGGAATAAACGCGTTGAGCGACATAGACGGTAGACGCACGATCTACCCCCTCGCCTTCCTTCACCATTACCTCAAGAGCGCAGGACAGGTGTAAGGCTTCCTCTATCCCATCCGGGTATTGGTCGGCATTCGGGTGCATCAGTTTGAGGGCGGCGTGGGCTACCTCGGTCGAATCTGTCGGCAGCGAAGCGAGGTATGCGGCTTGGCGGTCACGCAACTCTTGAGTCTCCTCAATATGCTCGCGAAAAATGAAATCGGCGCAGAGGGCGTGGCCTTTGCGGGCGTCGTTTTCCCATGTCGATACCGGCTCGACTGGCCGAGTTTGATCGTTCGCACAAATGCGGTGTTTTGACATTGTTTTGTTCCTTTGGTTGATGTATCAATAATTATTGTTGATAACCCTTCGGATAATATCCGTCAATAAAAATTGTTGATAAATGACACCAGCACAATCCCGCGCGGCCCGAGGCCTCATAGAAATATCACAGACAGCTCTTGCTAAATCGGCGGGGCTAGGATTATCGACTGTTGTGGACTTTGAAAAAAAGCGCCGGATTGTATCAGAGCAAGCAATATCAGCCATCCGCGCCGCCCTAGAAACCGCTGGCGTTGATTTTATCCCAGAGAACGGCGGCGGTGCTGGCGTTCGATTACTCAAGGAAGAAAAAAACACATGACTGTTGTACACTTAGGTTTTGAAGACCTCAAAAGGGTTGCTCGCGCGGGGGGCGGACTGAGACTTAATTCGCCCACTTATCAAGTTGACGAACTAGCGAGTATTGCCCGCGCTGCCAAAGGTAAAAGCGCCACAATTATTCTTGAGAAAAGCGCGGGCCTTTCCGCCGACGATATGGCGAGAATTGGGCGAGCGGGCGAGGGTTGTGTAGTTTTTGAGTAGGGCGTACCATGTCGGGGTTTACCCACTCACCGACTAACGGGGTTGCTTGCGGCCAATGAAACCCAAGGCGTAACCTGCCTATTCCTTCCAATCTACCATGCGCATCGCACCGGACACGTCAGCAGGTGGAATTCCTGCCTCTTTGGCCTCTGCCAGCGTCTTGATGATCGCAGACAAGGCGCGGGCACGTCCACCAGCGTCAAAGGCTTGCAGGGGCCGGATTGTGTCGATTGTCACCTCCGCCCCGAGCTTGGCTGTCGCCTCGTCTGCCAGCATCGCCGCGATGGGTTGCAACGTCCAGATTGCGAGCTGGCGCTGTGCCTCGCGGATCACTGGCCCGGTTGCTGCCCGATTGAAGAATGACGGAAGAACCCCGTAGGCCATGCCGATTCCCTCGCGAGCCGCTGCCAACGTCTCGGCCGTCATGGACTTGGACAGGTCCGGCGAAAGCTGGTCAGGTTTCTGGCCTATTGTCGGATTCATCCCTGCCGCTGTCGCCTGAGCAACTCCCTCGATGACCAGCGTTGAACCGCGCCGCCCTTTGAACGCGCCTCGCATGGACGCCATGTCATCGGCACCGGTATCGGGCAAGGGCACGATCAAGCTGCCAAGCGGGGCATTCTCAAACGTCTCGGAAAGCGCCGATTCCACCGCGTGAAGCATTGCGCCGGTCAGGCTCGAACGTCGCAAGGGCGCGCTGCCGATCCATGGCGTCAGGTTGTCCGAACCGATCCGCAGGTGCAGCACCTCTGCCGCAAGTGCCGTATGTGTTCGCCCGCCACCCGCCTCGGGAAGCGATAGCCGATAGGCGCGCGGACGTCCGTCGCGTGTGGTCACGTCCCAATCGGTCGCCGGAACAAGGCCCAGCTCGGTGATCAGAAAAACCACGTCACCATTGAGAGCGACGGCGCGGGCAATCATCGCCATGTTCTGCCTTGTTAGCAAATTAGTGCCGGTGACGTCTGCCATTGCGAAACCGCCCTCGCTGCGCAACTCTTGCACGATTTCGGCGGTCTGGCCGTCCAGTTGCCGCCCTTCGTCAAGAGCAAGCGCGACCTGACGCATCTCGAAACCGGCCATCAGGTCGGCCCATTCTTGACCGGAGCGGGTTTCCAGTTCGCTGCCAGCGTCCCGGCGCTCGGTATCCTCGGCGATCAGAGACGCGCGATACCGGGTCTCATTCGAGCGATATTCAAGATCAAGGGTGTCCATCTGGCGGATTTCATCCTTGGACGGGGTTTCCTTGCCCGCTAACTCGGCGAGGTTCTGGCGGATTTCGCTTTGCCGCCGGGCGATTTTCACTGATTCAAGCATCTTTGATTTCCTTCTGATTGATGTGTTTTTCGCCGGGGCACGACAGCGCCTCGACAGCTCTCCGCCAGTCTTGGCGGGCCTCTCGGGGCGGGGGATGCCCGCACTCGATCCTTGTTTTTCTGGTGTGGCAACTCGGGCAAAGCGCCTGAAGGTTGCCGGGCTCATAGGACAGTTCGGGGTGCGTCCTGACGGGTTTGACGTGATCCACTTCCAACCGTCCACCGCAACCGCAGGAACAGCAGCGGTAACGATCACGTTCGAGGATCTCGACCCAGTAGCACTTGTGATGCGGCAAACCCGGCTAACCCCCAACAAAACGCCTATATCGAGCGTTACAACCGCACGGTTAGAACCGAGTGGTTGGGCAGGTGCCACTTCGACAGCGTTGAAGATGTTCAGGATCACGCAAGACGTTGTGCTCTGGACATACAACAACGAGCGCCCCAACAATTGGCATTGGAGGAATAACACCTATACAGAAGCTAAGAAATGCAGCCTGAATTCTACTGAAACGCCCCATTAAAAATGGGGGGATTACCACCCTAGTTCTCTAATCTAACATATACGTAGCGGCCTCAAGAATGATTCCATTGGTGTTCAAATCGGTATAATTGGCCATTGGAAGGCCGGTTTCCAAATATACTCCTGCCGAAAACCCGAAGTTTTCGATCCGGGCGCGGGCGCGGACATAGTCGACCAAAGTATGGTGATATGCGTGGGGGTGTGTGGCAACCCAGAGATATGCGGCCTTGACGCTGATGACTTCGATAGAGCGCATGAAATCCGGGCGCTTGTACCGTGCCTCGTTTGAATTGACTTCAATGTTCCAGGGTTTTGCGAAGTTGTTGATGTTATAGCCTTGATAAACAAACCATGGCGCCCGATCCAAGGGGCTTTCGGAAACGCAGCGCATCGTGCCAGTCTTTCGGTTGTCCTCGAGCTGTGCGGAAAATAGCATGTCGGCAAGGTATTTAGACGTCGGCGTGAAACCCAGTTCGACACCCTCAAGGAGCAGGGGCTCGGCACCTAGACTTCCGATCTTAGCCGCGCTGAAAAGTAGCTCAATCAACGAATCCGCGTCGGCCTGTCCGTCCAAAGGCGCATAGGGGCTATCCGCAACTATGCCAAAAGCCGCGTAGCCCTTCGCAGCATAATCGGTGCAATGAGAGATGAAGCGATCATAGGACAGGCGTGGCGTAAGATCGTGCATCCGCCCCTTGTGGACGGTCTCTTGAATATCCCAGCCGGCGACCTTGCGCTCAATGGTATCTTTCAATGCGGGCGAGAAGGTGCGGAGACGGTGAAAGGCATTCAGAAGGCGCCCGACGTCGCAGGAATTGAACGCTTGATCGGGTTTCTCTTTGTTGCCCACGTGAACTATTGAACTCGGGAGCTGCAACCCTTGGATCGTTACCGTCGAAAGATTTTCGATTAGGGGCTTTGCCCAATTGTTAAGCTCAGACACTGTCATCAGATCGAGTTCGACCGCTGCGATCATACCGAAAATCTGGCTCCCTATGTCCCACATCGTGGCATAATTGTAGAACGTAACCGATCCCTCAGAGAGAAAGACCGTTGACGGTATCAGGCCCGTTTCCGGGTTTGTAAATTTTTTGAAAAAGCGCCACGCAAGCTTGGCATCCCTAAGAAGAAGATCGCGATCCAAAGGCTCTTTTGCAGCAAGCGCCGAATGTTCGCGGTACATCACATCTTCAGTCTGTTGGTAGACGAGGCGTATCGAGTCCCGTGGCTGGACCTGGTCGACGAACGAGTTCACATCGGTAATTCGGAAACTTGAGCGTCGGTCGAGCATCCTGATGATGGCTGTTGTCTTTAGTCTTTGTGCGACAGAACTGTACGATCTCTGATCAAGGATTAGGACCGTATCCTCAAGTGTCTTGATGTCGGAAACAACCTGTATTGAAGAGTTTTCCTCGCCAACAAATGCAATCCTTGGCGGGTGAAGCGTTGCCTGGTGATCGACGCCGTTGATCGGGTCTATTTCGGGAAATTTGACGATCGCAACTTTGGGCTGCAACAAAGGCTCGCCTTGCTGGCCGGAATCCGCGTCTTTAGCAATAGAACAGTGATCTTGACGGCCGGCCTCGCCTTGCCCCTCTTGCGGACAGATGTCGGTGCCGTTTTCTTTCTTGGTAGGGGGCTCGTCCCTCGCAACTGTGAACGCAATGTCATGGGCCTGAAGCCAATGAATGAGCTCAAGTGCGGATGCATTTATTGGTTCATCAGGCGTACCTTGCACATCCACCCTCAGGCCAATCACTGTGTCAGGATACGGAGAAGCCCGGACATGGTAATCAGTAGGGGTCGTGGGGACTATTCGTCCGGCCCTAGCATGCTCTGAAATCAGTGATGCGATTTCAGTCATGCGCGCGACAGCCGGGGCAGTATTTTCCGACGTAAGGCCTGAAGTTGAAAGAATGAGCAAAGAGCGGGGGTCGTCACGCACACTCGCTGTTAGGGCCGTCTGGATTGATTCGACGGGCTCTGTCAGCCCGAAATGCATGCCGCCAAATATATGCAGGACGCCGTGGTCCCAACGGCTCTCGACAGGTACTATTCCGGATCGCGGCAGGGTCAGAACGGACCGGAACCCCGCCGCTCTAACACCTCCAGGTTCATAGGTCATTGTGGTGCCAAAGTTTGCCAGAGTTAGCAAGGAAAGTGCCAACTGATCGCCTGACTGCGGGGCCAATAGCCCGTCCTTCATGGCCTGACGCGCCTGCGTCGCCAGTCGAGACTGGAAATAATATGGTCGACCGGTCAGCGCCGGTGTTTCGAGGATAACCTCGATCCGGGCTGGATAGTCAGCGATGAACCGGCGCAGATAATCGGCGAGCACACTATCTGGACGAAATGTCTCTGTGCCACTTTCCGGAGTCACGATACAACTGATGGGAACTCCAGCTTTCACGAACGGTTCGAGAAGCGCCAAAAGTGCCTCCGGAGGTGTCATTGTGGTAATGTCAGAAAGAACTATTTGAAAAGATTTGAATGGTAATTCGGCTGAGGACATAGACGGGGCTACAACCAGGGCGGAAAGCTGCGCCCCAAATTGCAGGAATAGGTTGCGTCGGCTAATTTTGATGCTCATGTAAACCCCTCAATTCCTTTACGTTTATAATATTGTGCACCGTTTTTGAAAAAATGAAAGCAATTTATTAAAACCACATTATACTCATGAGTCTTAGTTTAATTAATTTTGATTCTCGCTACTGCAACATTACTGCCGCACAAGTCTGCTCGTCGGCTCAAGCGTAGCGATTTCTCGACCGCATATCTTGCTGGAGATGCCTATAGAGGGTCGAGTGTAAGGGGGGGAGTATCTGTGACCGCGCATTTCAAATGCAGCGATTCTGGAAAAGTTGGACCTGTTAAACGACTTCCGATTTTTTCAGATCCAACGCGTACTAGATCGCGTCGAATAAAGCTCTTCGCAGGCGCTGCTTTCGGCATCCTTATTTTTTGGCTCATAGCGTTTGGATTCCGTATCTTCAAAGTGGATACGATCGAGTTTGATCTTCATTCATCGCCAAGCCAATCTTTCGAACCTTTGTTTGCCAAGAATACGGAATTGTCGGCCCTCAACGAGCAGTTGCTTGATGTGAGTTACCTGAGTCCCACCGCGACACGCCGACAATCCACATCGCCCAATTGCAAAGGTCTGCGCGGGCGCGGCGATGCGCTCAAGCAGGGATCGCGCGATACTTACGCATTTTTACCAATCGAGCCGAATTGGTCTTATTCCTTGCTCGCGGCGCATTGCTCTCAGATCGACGTTCTGGTTCCCGCTTGGTATGAAATCTCTGGGACTGAGCTTCGAATTCTGGATGTCGAACCGGAGTTTGTATACGGCGACCGAATTCGCAACCTGATCGAGTCTAACCGGAATGATTTTGCGCTAATGCCGAGCATTTCGCTCCCCGAGTTTAGCGACGATAATAATGTGAAAACGCTCATTGGGACGGCTGGGTTACGCCAATCTCTCGTCGATGAGATGGTCAATATTGCAGTCGCTAATGACCTTGACGGAGTTTGTCTTGATACAAACGGCTTTTCGCCCGAAACGATCAACCTCGCGACCGATATAATGCAGCGGCTCAAGATAGCGTTCGACGCGGTCCAGCTAAAGACCTGTTCGATAATGAATTTCGATAGCGAATTCTGGATGAACGATGATCTTATCGCGGCTTCAAACCGGGCTATCGTCATAATGATACGCGAGCCGTTTGCAGGCTCGTTGCCGGCACCGGTTGCACCGCAGCAATGGTTTGTAGAATCCGCGTCTTTTGTCGCCAGCCGGGTCGTTTCTGAAAAGCTCGTCTTCGCTCTGGGTACGGGAGGGTATGATTGGGAAAGCGGACAGATTGAGCCTGTCTGGACAGATTACACAACGATCATCAGCCAGGCGGCGCAGCATGATGGCCGGGTACATTTTTTCGATATCGACCTCAATAGCCAGGCGACCTACATCGATAGTGAACAAAACCGCCACGTCAGTTGGTTTCTCGATTCCGCCTCGTTCCACAACCAACTTCGGGCGCTCAATGGCTATGCCCTGTCGGGTGTCGCAGTCTGGACTGTCGGACGCGAGGATCCCGGTGTCTGGGATGTTCTGGCCTTACAAGGGGATACCTTTGCTAATCTCGTGGCCCGGCTCGGCTCGGTTTCGGTCGCTGATGACGTCCGCTATTTTGGCGAGGGCCCTTTTTACCGTCTGTCGTCGGAGGCCGTCACTGGCCATCGCCGTCTTGCGGACGATCAGGGAGACGGCCTGATCCACGTACAAGATTATACCGTCCTGCCTCAGCCGATCCTCCTTGAGCGTTTCGGCAAGCCCGATGGCAACAAGATATCACTGACTTTCGATGACGGACCAGACCCAGTTTTCACCGAACAGTTGCTTGATATCCTGCGAGATAAGGGCGTAAAGGCCACATTCTTTGTCGTTGGGCAAAAGATTACGCAATCACCTGGAGTGCTCCAGCGGATCGTGCGCGAAGGTCATACCGTCGGATCACACTCATTTTCCCATCCACGTCTCGAGGCGGTGTCGCCGGGGCGGGTTAAACTTGAACTCAACAGCGTGCAACGGATCGTCGCCGGCCTGACTGGCCGCCATATTGTGCTATTTCGCACACCCTATGGAAGGAGCCGTGGCCCTGAAACAGCCGACTTTGTGCAACCGATCCGCATCGCAACATCGTTGGGCTATGTCGGGATGGGGAGTGACATAGTTACATATGATTGGACAAAAATTTCTGCCGAAGACATCACGGAATTTGTCCGCCAGGGCGGCCAAAGGGGAGGCAGTGTGGTCATGATGCACGATGCAGGCGGTGATCGAAGCGCTACCGTCCAGGCTTTGGGCCCGATGATTGACCAGATGCGGACGGAAGGTTACGAGTTCGTCTCCGCCGCGGATCTGCTTGGTCTAAGCAATTCCGATCTCATGCCGCTAGATGACAGCATTGAAACCCAATTGGATGGATATTCGGTCAATTTTCTATTGGCAGCCAGAACGGCATTTGTCAGGATATTCTGGGCGACTGTTCTGCTTGGTCTGCTGCGCTCCGCCACGATCTTCTTTCTGGCTATTTATAGACGGCCCGCCACACCCGCAGATCTGGCCTACGAGCCTTCGGTGACCGTCGTTGTTGCAGCCTATAATGAAGCCACGGTTATAGAAGACTCCATCACAACGATACTGGCATCGGACTATAAGAACCTGCGCGTTCTGGTGATCGACGACGGATCAAACGACGGAACGGCGGCAGTCGTCCGTAAGGCATTTAAGAATGAACGTCGGGTAAAGCTGCACAGTCAGCCAAATGGCGGGAAATGGCGGGCACTTAATATGGCATACCGGTATGTGTCGACTGACATCGTGGTGGCAATCGATGCCGACACAGTCCTGCGCAAAGATGCTATCCGAAAGCTTGTAGCCCCCTTCAGCGACACGATAGTGGGTGCTGTCGCTGGCAACGTGAAGGTCGGGAACCGGCTTAATCTTCTGACGCGTCTCCAAGCGTTGGAATATATAACAGCCCAAAATATGGAACGCCGCGCATTCGACTCGATCAACGGTATGCTTGTCGTGCCAGGGGCGATCGGGGCTTGGCGTGTATCCGCAGTGATCGAAGCTGGAGGCTACTCGGGTGACACCCTCGCTGAAGACGCCGATCTTACCGTCTCTATCCAGAGACTTGGGTATAAAGTCCGCTTTGTCGAGGACGCATTTTCAGTCACCGAGGCACCTGCCACTCTGGCGCCATTCCTCAAACAGCGGCTCCGGTGGACCTTAGGCATGATGCAGATGGGCTGGAAGCATCGCGCCAGCTTTTCAGAGAAGCGCTCCATCGGCCTTGTCTCGCTGCCCGATCTCCAAATTTTCGGCATCCTGTTTGCCCTTTTCGCGCCAATCGCCGATTTAGTTCTTATCACTACAGTCGGCGTTGCCATTAGCGAGTTCTTGGCGGGGCGACCGGCTCTGGATCCGAACGGCCAATATGTGCTGCTCGCCGGATACATCATACTACCGCTAATGGATGTTCTTCTGGCCGTGACGGCCGTGCGCCTAGAGCGTCGCAACGGCGGATCGGAATCCTATTTGCTGCTCTGGGTTCTTCCGTTCCAGCGGATCATCCATCGTCCATTGCTGTATTTTACTGTCTATCGATCAGTCCTGCGCGCTCTTACTGGCCGGCTGGCCAAATGGGGAACACTCAAGCGGATGGGAACGGTTAAGTTGGCCCGATGGACCTGAGCCAATTTTGATCAACTCGACAGGATCTGGCAATTATTCGCAAGCTCTCCGGAGATAACCGAGTATCCGCGGCGCGGATTGATGATGAACGAGTGCACCGCAGTTATCCGCCGCATGCAAGCATTGGCAATATCCGGACCCGCACGTCGACCGCCAACATAAATGTCGAGCCAAGGTAGGCCGTTACGGCCGCTGTGGCAGGGACCCTTCTGGGGCGTTGGGCCATCGCCGCAAACGTCCTCTACGATGGCGTATTTCTGTATGGAGCCAATGTAGAAGCGCGTACCGGCGGGGAAATCGAGCGTCTGCTTGCCGCCAGAAATCGCGTGGCCAACTGCAATTGTGATCGGGTCATTATAGGTTCCCGTGCCCCCTGCGCGCCGGTGGATTACCGGTCTTGCGATCGCGGAAGAAGCTGGAGGAGTGTTGTCCCAATAACTGTAGCCGGTCAGATAGGCGTTGAAACGCCGTTCTTGGCCGTCCGCAATTTCGCTTATCGAAAGGTTGGACTGGATTGCCCGGCTGACCGAGGCTGCCTGATTGCCTATTGCGGCACCGCTAATGAGTAGTGACAAGCTACCGGCAGTTACCAAACTTTTCCATAACGTCATCTTCATCAGCTCGATCCTTTTTTGCGATCTCGAATTTTCTTCTGCACCGAGATACGTTTAAATCCTGTTAATAATCGAACTTTTTGGCAAATTTGCGGCGCCCAAAAGGAAAAATATTGCAGCCTTTACGAAGTCCATATTTAGTGCTGCATTCGATATCTGAAACATCTACTGGTGTCTACGGGCAAAAATGCGCGCATGTTTCAATGGGCGCAATTCCGCTCTTGGTGGGCATAAACCCGCCAATTGGAGCAGTTCTGTCGCAAATTATTTGAACGGCGAAGCGTGGTTCGTCTGGAATTGTTTCTTTCGGATTACATGGGCCGCCTCAATCCCGGAGAGAGTGGCTGCGGCCGAATGGAAGGCCTTGAAGCCCAACATAGGGCGGGTGGTTTTCTTGATGAAGCGATGATCTTGTTCGACGATATTGTTTAAATATTTCACACGCAATATCCTGATCCGCTGGCCTGCCACTAAGGATTTTCTTCACATTGAACTAGAGTCTGGCCTAACAAAAGGACAGACAATGAAACGATCAAGACTTCCGGACGAACAGGTAATCGGTATTTTGCAAGAGCATGAGGCTGGCGCGAAATGCGCTGATCTTTGTCGCAAGCACGGGATGTCGGAGGGCACATTCTATGGTAAGCGTCCCAGCACTACGTTTCTATATTATAGCGCAAGGGCATCAATTCGTCTATCTTGTTGGTTTTGTGGTCAGCAATGCGTTCCAGAACCCATGTGAGCCAAGCCTGTGGATCTACCTTGTTGAGTTTGGCGGTTTCGATGAGGGTGAAGGCAATGGCCATAGAATTACCGCCGCGCTGCGAGCCCGCGAACATCCAGTCTTGCGGCCGATGGCGACGGGCTTCATGGCACGTTCTGCGGTGCTGTTGTCCCGTTCCAAAAAGCCGTTATCAAGGTAGGGCCGTGTTTTGGGCATGCGGTTCAAGGCAATCGAATAGTCTGTGCCAAAGTGATTTGCCGGAGTGAGGTGCCCCTAACCGTGCTCAACGACCTGTGCCACAGCGTCCTGTTTGAACTCACCCGTAAACCGAATTCTCTTGTTCATACCCGTCTCTCCTTGGGTCCAAAGTTTCCAAGCAAGGTGTCTACAAATCTAGGGGCTATTCAGTCCTTTTATTGGGCAGACTCTACATCATTCTGGAGGAGCCTTAAGGGAGCAGGTCAGCAATGAAGCGAATAGGCTTTGAGTGAGTTCGAGAGAGGCTCTCAGCTAGGGTGAAAAATTGAGAAACTTACACACTTAGTTACACAGTTTGCAATTTTTAGTATTAATGTTCATTAAAAATAATCACTTAAGGCATAGTTCTCCCATCTCCTAAGGGGCAGGTTACTGGTTCGAATCCAGTCGGGGTCACCAAATTCAAACCGCCTAAACCATCCGGATCACGTCTTTGTCGATCGCCAGCATATAGCCGCGTCGTGCGATATTTTTCACCAGCAATTCGCTGACCATCTGGTTGCCCAGTGAATCCCGCAACCGTTTGATGCGGGTGGCACCTGCTGCCTCGTCGCAATCGGAGGCGGGGCGCCCTGAAATCACGCCCTCGATCTCGCAGCCTGACATCAGGTCGCCGTCCATCCGAGCCTCGGCCAGAACCGACAGGGTTTCAATCGCCGCCTCGGTAAGTTTGAACTCCATGTTGTTCAGATAAACCGTGTTTTCCTCGCGGCTGATCAACAGGGATGACACCTGAATGCCGGTGCGCTCGATCTCGCCCATGCGTTTGTTCAGCGCGATGATGGTGACCAGAAACACCAAGGCGGCAACCAGCAAGGCAGTGGCAAACACCAGCAGCACGAAAATCACCGTGCGGTAGGAGGCCAGAGTGTCCGAGAATGACGTGCCGGATTGCGCCAGAATTTCCAACAGCTTGATCTCGGCATTATTCGTCAGATCGTTGTTTTCAACAAATATCTGCTCAACCCGCGCATTGAACGCATTGGCATCCGGCAGGTTCATAAACAGTAAAACAGCAGCGACCAGCAGGATTGTCACAATCGCGATAATCCCGATGGTGACAACCCGTGATCCCGAGAACCGCGTTTCAGTAGCGGAGGAAATATTGTCCGGCACTGTCTTTCCTTTCCTCAAGCCCATCTGCCGCAAATATTGACAGAATGTTCAGTAATTTCCAGCCACCCGCACCGATACGCTGGGCAATTTGCCCTTTGGCATCCTGTTTGGTGCAGGCCGTATCAGGCAATTCTATCACACCATAATGCAGGCGTAAGGGGTTATCCTGCTTTGCTTTGTAATCAGCATAACAGGACGCATAAGCGGGTGAGGCGGCCATAAGGGCCAAGGCAAGGATCAGTTTTTTCATCATGGTTATGAACATGGAGAAAACCGCGCCGTTATTCAATAACAACCGCCATAACCCCCAAGCGTTATCCAATAACAATCCGGCGTTATTGTTTAGCCGGGCCATTTTGCCCAAATTCATTTCATCGCTTCCGGCAACACAATCTGCTCGCCGGACCATATGAAAGGAAACGACATGACCAAGAAACTTATGGCCACAGTGCTTGCCGCCTCGATCGCCCTGACTTCGTTCACCGCTGCCCCTGCAATGGCTAAGCCCAGCGATGGTGTCAGAGTCCTGCAAGGGCTGGCTGCGCTCTATATTATCAGCCGTGTGATCAAAGACAGCAAAGACCATCGTCGGCCCGAGGCGACACCAAGAGGGTATGATCGTGATTCCACCGAGACTTCGCAAAGGCGGCACAACCAATGGGGCCAGCCGACCAGACCGCGTCGCCACACGATAAAACTGCCAAACCAGTGTATGAAAACATTCTATACCCGCCGTGGTGAAACCCGCGCTTACGGCGCCCATTGTGTCAGTAAACATGCGCCGCGCCTTAGCCTGCCACAGCAATGTAAACGCCGCATTTCGACCGACCGTGGCCGTCGCAATGTCTATGGCCCGAACTGTCTGCGCCAGCACGGATATAATGTTGCCACGTGGTAACAATTACGAACAACCGAGCAGAGGTGTGGTTTAGTTGCGTCCCCACACCTTTGGGGCGGGAGGGTTTTTAATAACCCCCCGCCCTTTTTTAATGACTACATTTTCCAAATGTGTGGTGATTTTGGCGGTAAAAATAGAACTACTATTCCGGAATAGTAGATATGTTACAGGGCCTATGATTTGCCGACATCCCACCATTTTACCTTGCGCAAATCCACAATCTGGAGTTTCACAGGTTCATGATTAAACCCGCCCCCGATTTCACCCTTGAGCAATCCACTATGGATGAAGGTCCCGCCGTTATCGCTGGCGTGGACGAAGTCGGGCGCGGCCCTTTATGTGGACCTGTGACGGCTGCGGCGGTCATACTTGACCCTTTGAACATCCCCGATGGCCTGAATGACTCCAAAAAACTGACGGCAAAACGCCGCGAGGCATTGTTTGATGTCCTGATGGAATGTGCCGAGATTTCCATCGCCCACGCCACAGTTGAGGAAATCGACTGTATAAACATTCTGCGCGCGTCGCATCTTGCGATGGAGCGGGCGGTGGCCGGGCTGAACCGTACGCCCGACCATGTGCTGATTGACGGCAACCTGATCCCGCGCGGCCTGACCATTCCGGCAACCGCTGTGATCAAAGGCGACGCCAAATCCCTGTCGATTGCGGCGGCTTCAATTATGGCAAAAACATGTCGTGATCGCCTGATGGTGGATTTGGCGCAACAATATCCGGGCTATGGTTGGGAAAAGAACGCAGGCTACCCCACAGCTGTGCACTTAAAAGCACTACAGGAATTGGGTGTTACCCCTCACCATAGACGATCCTTCAAGCCCGTATACAAGATGTTGTAGCAAGACAATTTTCTAACCTATTGATTCAAAAAAGAAATTGACGGCGAATCGTCAATGAATCATCCTAGTCCTCAACAACAAGCGCGAAAATGCGCAACCCCAGAGGCAGAAGATGACAACAAAAACCAAGATAAAAGCGGCTGCAAAACTGCCGCTGAACCAAATCCTTGATGGCGATTGCGTCGAGGTGATGAACAGCCTGCCCGCAGGCTCGGTCGACATGATTTTCGCTGATCCACCATATAACCTGCAACTGCGCGGTGACCTTCACCGCCCGGATAATTCCAAAGTCGATGCGGTTGATGATGCTTGGGACCAGTTCGCCAGTTTCAAGGCTTATGACAAATTCACCCGTGCCTGGTTAAAGGCTGCGCGACGCTTGCTAAAGCCAAACGGCGGCATCTGGGTGATTGGCTCTTACCACAACATTTTCCGCGTTGGAGCCGAATTGCAAAATCAGGGCTTCTGGATTTTGAACGATGTGGTCTGGCGCAAGACCAACCCGATGCCGAATTTCCGTGGCATGCGCCTGACCAACGCGCATGAAACGATGATCTGGGCCTCAAAAGAAGAAGCCAGCAAATACACCTTTAACTACGATGCTTTGAAGGCATTGAACGAAGGCATCCAGATGCGTTCCGACTGGGTGCTGCCGATTTGCACCGGTCACGAGCGCCTGAAAAACGAGGACGGGAACAAGGCCCATCCAACCCAGAAACCCGAAAGCCTGCTGCACCGGGTGATTGTCGGCACCACCAACCCCGGTGATGTTATTCTGGACCCGTTCTTTGGCACCGGCACCACCGGCGCTGTGGCCAAAAAACTGGGCCGTGATTTTATCGGCATCGAGCGCGAGGAAAAATACCGCAAGGTTGCCACAAAACGCCTGTCGAAAATCCGCAAGTTTGACAAGGAAAGCCTGCAAGTCACCACAGCCAAACGGGCTGAGCCACGAGTGCCATTTGGCCAGCTGGTTGAACGCGGCATGCTATCCCCCGGCGAAGAATTGATGAGCCTGAACGGGCGCTACACCGCCAAGGTCCGTGCCGATGGCACATTGGTTGGCCATGATGTGAAGGGGTCGATCCATCAGGTCGGGGCAGCACTTGAAGGTGCACCCAGCTGTAACGGCTGGACCTACTGGAGCTTTAAGCGTGATGGCAAACAGGTGCCGATTGACCTGCTGCGCCAACAAATCCGCGCTGAAATGGCCGAACGCCCGAACTAGGGCACCCCACAAACACACGATATACCGCCGGTGCCTGTGGCCTGACCACAAGCACTCACTTGCCCCGCCATTTATTTGGCGGGGTTTTTTCTTTGGCAACCAGCCCCCGAAAACACACAGCCGCACACGTCAATTTGATCCAGATTGATTCCGTCTGCAGCCATTCCTGTCGCATCCTGATTTCATCAAATATCGCACTGATAGTGCGATAGAACAGGAAAAGGCACGCCTGCTATGTCATCCGGCCCCATACCCCGCCCCACAGGAGGCAACCTTGTCAAACGACACAGATTGTCCACCCGTCTATGGCACTGGGTTAGTGCCGGCATCATGGTGGTAATGCTGATGAGTGGCCTTCTGATCTTCAACGCGCACCCCCGCCTTTATTGGGGCATCTCGGGGGCCAACTCAGACCCTGCATGGCTGGAAATCGGTCATGAAAATGAACAGGGTTATTTACGGGTTGCAGGTGCTGAACTAACAACAACCGGTGTGTTGGGCCTGTCAGAAGGCCCTAATAACTCGGTCGCCAAACGCGCCTTTCCGTCATGGGCCACCCTGCCGTCCTACTTTGACTTATCTGCCGCACGCCGCTGGCATCTCAGCTTTGCGTGGCTGCTTGCAGTTGGCACATTACTCTTTGGAATATGGAGCATCTTCAACGGCCACTTGCGCAATAAATTATTGCCGACGTTGGCGGAACTATCCCCAAAAAATATCTGGAGCGAATGCAAAGAGCACGCCCATTTCCGGTTCCCGTGTGGAGAGGAGGCACGTCATTACAATGTCATTCAGAAAATCTTCTATCTGGGTGTTAGTGCTGGATTAATCCCGATAATTATCCTTAGCGGATTAACCATGTCGCCTTGGATCAATGCTGTTGCGCCATGGTTGCTCGACCTGTTCGGGGGGCGTCAATCAGCCCGATCGATCCATTTTATTGCGGCTTTTCTGATCGTTCTCTTTGTGGTGGTTCATTTGCTGATGGTCATAGCGTCTGGTCCGATCAACGAATTGCGATCAATGATTACCGGCTGGTATCGCCTACCGAAAGAGAGGAAGAAATGAGCAGTCGTTTCACCCGCCGCGCCCTGTTAACCGGTCTTGGCCTTGCTGCGCCTGCCCTTATTCTGGGCGGCAAGAAACTGTACCCCGACTGGAAACCACAAGAGACCCTGCTGAATTCTGGCGAATGGTTGTCGACCCGTGCCCATGAACTAGTCGGGCGAGGCGCGCTGGCCCGCGAATATACCACTGCTGATCTGTCGCCCCACTTTCGCACCAACGGCAGCACTGAACCCAAAACAGCGAGGTGGGTAAAGGACGCAAAAACCGGATTTGAAAGCTGGCGTTTGCAGTTTAATGGCAAGGTAAAAAACCCGCGCGAATTCTCGCTGGCTGATTTGAAATCCTATCCGGCCCGCACCCAGATCACCCGCCACGATTGCGTCGAGGGGTGGAGCGCGGTCGGCCAATGGACCGGCGTGCCGCTTGCGGCTTTGCTGGATACGGTCGTTCTGCAGGATGATGCCCGCTATCTGGTTTTCTGGTGCGCTGACAGATTCGGCGATTGGCAGTATTACGAAAGCATTGATCTGATTGACGCGTTCCATCCGCAAACGATTTTGGCCTATGGCATGAATGGCGGGCCATTGCCGCAGGGCCACGGTGCCCCGATCCGGCTGCGGGTTGAGCGGCAACTGGGCTATAAACAGGCGAAATTTGTCATGCGGATCGAGGCGGTTTCATCATTTGCGACCATCGGCGATGGTCTGGGCGGGCTGTGGGAAGATATTGCCGGATACGAGTGGTACGCGGGTATCTAGTCCTTACCGCGGCAACGGCGTCGTCCCCGCCTTATACGCATCCCAATCGGTGATCTCGGGATAATACATCGCCCGCCAATCACGCACCTTCGGGTTCATCCGGCGACGCCACAAATGCGGCATCATCGCCAGCGCTGTCATCAACGGATATCCACGTGGCAATTGCGGTGCCTCGGATGCCGAATAGGTCTGCAACAACGGGAACCGGCGGGCCGGTTTATAGTGGTGGTCGGAATGGCGTTGCAGGTTGATCAGCAGCCAGTTGGATGCGGTATGTGATGCGTTCCAAGAATGATGCGGCATCACATGTTCATATTTGCCATCGCCCAGATGTTTGCGGGTCAGCCCGTAATGTTCGACATAATTGGTCAATTCCAGCATCCAAATGGCGATAAACGCCTGAAACGCAAAGAACCCGATACCGGACCAGCCGCCAATCCAGCCCGCCAGCGCCAGTGCGGCGATCTGCAAAATGCCGTATTTCCAGAACGGATTGCTGCGGTCGAAAACCTCCAACCCTTTACGCTCCAGCATTTTCGTTTCCGCCTCCCAAGCCGAGGCCGGACATTCCCGCAGAACCCTTGGGAAAAACTGGTGAAACCCCTCGTTATACCGCGCGGTGACAGCATCGCGCGGGGTGCCGACGTAGGTGTGATGTACCAGCAGATGTTCAGTGCGAAAATGGCTGTATAGAACGGTGGCCAACAAAAGGTCCGCCAGCCAACGTTCCAGTCGGCTTTTCTGGTGCATCAGCTCGTGT
This sequence comes from Marinosulfonomonas sp., assembly GCA_022712735.1. The sequence goes on from JAFLKA010000218.1 coordinate 36,282, forward strand.
GAATAAACGATCCCCGTGCCACCTGAAACCGATCCAACCCCGTAAAACAAAACGATTTTTTCCAGTAATGACAGGTGGTTGGTCACCGTCACCCACCAGATCATCCCGAAGATCAGCACAAACTGGACCGGAAACCAGATCATGGTGATCAGCCGATACCAGAACAAATCCTGATCACTCGTTTCTGTATCCGGATTGTTTTCATTCAACCCCAGCAACGCGTCCAGTGCGGATGATATTGTCCAGCCGTAAAACGCCAGTAAAATGGTCCACCACCCGCCGTAAACAGCACCGATATAGGCCAGCGGGACAGCGCCGATGGATATCCAGAACGGCAACGCGGAACTCGGTTTGGCGACCTGACTAGATAGGGTCATACTCATCTCCAACAATATGCGCGTTGCCCCATATACTCATAGGTTTTCGCCAAACTCAATCACTATCAAACTCAGGGGCAAACGCAGGATGCGCAAGGGCGTAGGCTTTGCGCATCACCGTGGGCAGATCGCCTGCGTTGAACTGATCAGGCGGGATGAATTCGCCCACCTTTGGGGCCGTGTCCGTGACGGTTGCGACCTTCACCATCAGGCGCAGATGGAAGTGGGTGAAGGTATGGCGTACTTCAGAGTTTATTATCTGCCAATCCGCCGAAAGCGGTTGTTTTTCAACAGCTTCATCACCCCATTCCGCCCCGGGCCAGCCTAACATGCCCCCCAGCAATCCTTTGTCGGGCCGCCGTTCCAGCAGCCATGCGCCATCGCTGCGCCGCGCGATATAGGCGATGCCGTAACGGGTTGGCTTTGTCGGTTTCGGTGTTCTGCGTGGCAGTTCTGCGGCACATCCTTTGGCCCGCGCCACGCACGCATCAGCCCATGGGCACAGCCCGCAGTTGGGTGATTTCGGGGTGCAAACTGTTGCCCCCAAATCCATCACCGCCTGCGCATAATCGCCTGCCCGCGTATCTGGTGTCAGGGCTGCCGCATGTGCTTGCAACTCCGGTTTGGCGGCGGGCAGAGGCGTGGTGACATGGAACAGCCGCGCCATAACCCGCTCGACATTGCCATCCACCACGCATTCCACCCGCCCAAAGGCAATCGAGGCTATGGCGGCGGCAGTATATGGCCCGATTCCCGGCAATGCCATCAATCGGTCTCGTGTGTCAGGAAATACCCCGCCGTAATCGGCCACAATCATGCGGGCACATTTCAACAGGTTGCGGGCGCGGGCGTAATATCCAAGGCCGGCCCATTCGGCCATCACGGCTTCATCGGCAGCACCTGCCAACTCGACCACTGTCGGCCAACGCGTTGTAAAGGCGTGGAAATATTTAGCGACAGCCGCCACTGTGGTTTGCTGCAACATCACCTCGGACAACCAGATGCGGTAGGGGTCGGGGCGCACCCCCGCCTTTGACAGGGCAGGCGGAACACGCCACGGCATCACGCGGGCATGGGTGTCATACCAGCTCAGCAGCACATCGCTTAATTCCAAATCACGCAATCTTTATCCGCCCTTATGTGCTATTGTTCTGGCACCCCGCCCGAACCTGTTTAGAATAGCGCAGAACTAACGGAAAGACTGATGAAGCAAACAGACGGTAATAAGCAACGCAAGCGCACCAGCCGCGGGTTCAGACGCACGTCTAACCTGTTGCAATCGCGTATTCGATCAGTGGGTGAATCCCGTGGTTTTGCTGTGACCCGTCTACTAACACATTGGGCCGAGATTGTGGGCGAGGATACCGCCCGCATCGCCCGCCCCGTGGATGTGAAATACGGACGCCAAGGGTTGGGCACAACGCTGACGTTGCTGACCACCGGCGCACAAGCCCCGATGCTGGAAATGCAAAAGGAAACACTGCGCGAGCGGGTCAACAGCTGCTATGGCTACACCGCCATTTCGCGTATCCGCATCACCCAGACGGCGGCCACCGGATTTGCCGAAGGCCAAGCGCAGTTTGCACCGGCCCCTAAATCAAAGCCCGCCGTTGTGAGCCCCGAAAACAAGCAGGCCGCACGCAAAGCGGTCGAACCTATTGCCGATCAGGGGCTGCGCGCGGCCCTTGAAGCATTGGGTGAAAACATTATATCCCGTTCCAGACACTGAAAAAGGATTATCCATGAAACGTAGAATGTTCATCGGTGCAGGTGCACTAACATTGGCTGGCGGCTCCGCCTACTGGCTGAATGCAACTGACGCAGGGCTGGGCAGCTCCAGTAGCGCAGGGTTTGGTGCCGCGATGGCGCAAACCGCGGAAACAACCGCCGAGGTTGACACATCCGGCATTATCGAAATGGCACTGGGCGCCAAAGACGCGCCGGTGACGGTTGTTGAATATGCCTCATTCACCTGTCCGCATTGCGCGACATTCCATGAAAATGTCCTGCCTGAGATCGAGAAAAACTATATTGAAACCGGCAAGGTCCGGTTTATTTTCCGCGAGGCCTATTTTGATAAATATGGTCTGTGGGCCAGTCTGATGGCGCGTTGCGGTGGCGAGATGCGCTATTTCGGGATCACCGATATTTTGATGAAAGATCAAGGCGCGTGGCTGGGCGAAGGCGATCCTGCGGTCGTGGTTGAAAACCTGCGGCGCATCGGCCTGACGGCGGGCATGACCAACGAGAGCCTGGACACC